>NZ_WUEI01000300.1 GCF_012911025.1 Azoarcus sp. TTM-91
CCCCAGCCCAGCCTCAAGCGGCCCGCCAAGGCTTCCCCCCTGAATGCCGCCAAGCCGGCCAGGCGCGGACGTATTCCGGGCTCGCCGGCATCCCTTTCTTCGTCTGCCACCCTGCATGCCAAAGTGACCGCGCTGCGACGGGCCAACGCCGCGCAGCCCGCCGCGGCCGAGCAGGCAGCAAGCTGCCGGCCGCCCCTGGCTGCCGATGCCCGCAAGGCGGCCCGGCGGGCGAAGGCCGCCCGGCTGGCCGCGGCGCGCTCCGCCAACGGCCGTCCGCCTCTGCGGGTGATAGAGGGCGGGCTGCAGCCGGATTCCGCCGAGGACCCGCCGCCGTCGCCCGGCAGCAAACGGCGCCGCCGCAGCGCGGGGGGGGCGGAGCAAGCCCAGGCGGGCCGCTGGACCGGCGGCGGGCACGAAGACTGCGACACTCAGCCCAGCCAC
>NZ_WUEI01000301.1 GCF_012911025.1 Azoarcus sp. TTM-91
GTATACGGAATGTAGCTGTGCCAGGACTGGCGTTCGCCCATTTTCTCCGCACCACGGTGGTGGTAACCGATGTCTGGTACGCAGTCGACAATCTCTTCGCCATCGAGTTGCAAAACGATACGGAAAGCCCCGTGCGCCGACGGGTGGTTCGGACCGAGGTTGAGGAACATGAAGTCCTCGTTTTCGGTGCCGCGCTTCATCCCCCACTCTTCCGGTTTGAAGGTCAGGGCTTCCATCTCCAGATCCTGTTTGGCTTTGGTCAGCTCAAACGGCGAGAATTCGGTAGCGCGCGCCGGATAATCTTTACGCAGCGGGTGACCTTTCCAGGTTTGCGGCATCATGATGCGTCGCAGGTTCGGGTGACCGTCTAAAGTAATGCCAAACAGATCCCAGGTTTCACGCTCATACCAGTTAGCGTTCGGGAACAGTTTGGTGAAGGT
>NZ_WUEI01000302.1 GCF_012911025.1 Azoarcus sp. TTM-91
GAATAGGCTGCGATGATATAGGAATACTGTTGGGTGGAGATGTTTAACTCTTCCATCAGAGTTGGCGCAGCTGCCGCCACAGTGTTACGCGTCAGGTAACCAAGCACGGTGCCGAGCGTCACCAGTGCGATCATATACCAACGTAACCCTTTAATTTTACGCATGTAAAACCTCATCGTTTTGTTATATCCGCAGGAAGCGCGGCCATCATCCCGCCAGAGGCTGAAGATGTTAGTTACGACCGGGTAACCGAAAAAAAACCGGCACGCCCCGAACGTTGCCATGAAAGTTTCGTGCTAATTCGGCTTCCGTACCGGTTAACCCGATTCATCTAACAAATGAATGAATCGGCAATTTGCATTCCGTCGACTTATGATTTGCGACGGCAGAAAGATAACTTGTCATACAACTTTAAAAGGTGAGAGCCATCACAAA
>NZ_WUEI01000303.1 GCF_012911025.1 Azoarcus sp. TTM-91
GCATTTTGTGCTAGCAAATATGCTATAGAAGCGGTAAACTCAACTGGAGAATACAATTGTTTCACTAAATTTGCTTTGATTTCGTCTTTATCTGTTACAGGTAATGCTGTCACATTCTGGATAACTGGAATAGATGCATCACTAAAATCAATTGTATCTAAAAATGCACTAAATTCACTTTCAATAACTTTCATTAAGCTTGAATGAAACGGACCCGTAACATTTAAAGGAATAATCTTCTTAATTTGATGTTCAGCTTTCGCTTCAACTAATTTATCGATCAATGTCTTATGACCTGCAACGACGATTTGACCTGGACAATTTAAGTTTGCAATATCTAGCATTTCGCTGTCATTTGATAATCTTTGACATGCTTTTTCAATTACATCTCGGTCAGTCCCCATTATCGCTGCCATAGATCCTACGCCCGGAGGA
>NZ_WUEI01000304.1 GCF_012911025.1 Azoarcus sp. TTM-91
GTCTCACACTGATCGCACACCCATTTGCCGCGGATGTGACGCTCCACGGTGAACGTGCCCGGCGTGTAGTCCAGCTTCTCGCTGATGTCTTCGCCAATGCGCTTGAGCGCACACCCACAGGTGCAGGTCTCTGCGTCCGGCTCGTGGTGGATGTCGGTGCGCGGCAACTGCGGCGGCAATGCCTGGCGCTTGGGCTTGCTCTTGGCTTCAGATTTGGACGACGGCAGGAGCGCTTCCAGTTCGGTCTCAATCGCCTCGAGGTCTGCGTCAATGGCTTCGTCCAGCAGACTCGCCTGTTCAGATGTCAGTTGCTCGCTGCGCTTGCCGAACTTCCAGCGCTTGTGGATGGCCAGCTCGTGTGTGAGCTGGTCGATCTTGGCTTGCCGGTACCGCAACTCCCGGTCCTTCTCGCCGACCTGGGCCATCAACTG
>NZ_WUEI01000305.1 GCF_012911025.1 Azoarcus sp. TTM-91
GCTGGTGGTGCGGCTGGAACTGGATCGAGCCGCTGTAGATCACGCTGCGCGTGGCGTTCGGAGCGTCGGCGATGGCCGCGTTCCAGGCGCCGGCGTACCAGGCCCAGTCCACGCCACGGGCGGTCAGCAGGTCACCGATGTTGGTGGTCGACTGCGTCGGCATCGTCGACGCCTTGGTCGGGTCAGCATAGGCTGCGTTGCCGCTGGCTACGGCGTTGCCCGACGGCTGGTACGGCGGCTGCATCGTGTTGACGGCGTACGAGGTGCCGTTGCTGTCGACCGGCGTCAGGCTGCCGTCCTTCGTAGGGTTGCCATCGTCGCCAGCGCCTGCGTATGAGGTCGGCGCACCGGCCATCACCGAGCTTGCCGCCGGGATGAGCGTCGGGCTGCCGTCTGCATTCGTCTTGACATTTGCGATGCTGCCCTTGGC
>NZ_WUEI01000306.1 GCF_012911025.1 Azoarcus sp. TTM-91
GTAGGTGAATCACATGCATGAAGAAAACTTAATTGAAGTTCGGAATCTAAAAAAGTATTTCCCTATTAAAAAAGGACTATTCGGCAGAAAAACAGAACAATTAAAAGCAGTCGATGACCTCAGTTTCACAATTAAAAAGGGTGAAACATTCGGACTAGTAGGAGAATCTGGCTGCGGAAAATCAACGACAGGAAGAAGTATCATTCGCTTACACGATGTCACTTCAGGTAACGTTTTATTCGACGGAAAAGACATCGCAAGTTTAAAGGAAAGTGAACTAAAAGAATATCGAAAAAGAATGCAAATCATTTTCCAAGACCCATACGCAACATTAAACCCGGCAATGAATGTATTCCAAATTATTAGCGAGCCAATGAACATTCACGGCTCTTACGAAAAAGAAGAACAAAAAGAAATCATATTAGAC
>NZ_WUEI01000307.1 GCF_012911025.1 Azoarcus sp. TTM-91
GTACCGGTTTGGATCAATAGTCGTCGCGGTCGGCGTCGTGATGCTTCGCGGAGGCCGCGGGACGGTCAGTGACGCCGGCCGGCGGCGCGGACTGCCACTGCATCCACCAGAAGCCCAGCACAGCCACCAACATCAGGCCCGCGACACTCGACCACGCACGGCGGATGCCCTCGTTCGGCAGGCCGGTCTTGCGTCCGCTGATCATCGCGCCAACCAGATTCTCACCGTGCAGCCAACTGCTGGCAAAGACGGCGAGAACATGAATGCCCACCAGTGCAAGCATTGCGTTGGCGAAGCCCTCGTGCAGTTCGCCGAGCCAGTCACCGCCGACATCGTTGTAGGTGGCCCAGCCCGTTCCTGCCAGGCCGCACGCCATCAGCAGCAAGGCGATGATAGCAAGCGCACCAGCGGGGTTGTGGCCAATAT
>NZ_WUEI01000308.1 GCF_012911025.1 Azoarcus sp. TTM-91
GGTTGTTACAGCAAATATAACCGTAATGATAGTATCCTCTGTTATTTTTTCAATTCTTTTGGAAAATCTTTTTTTATCGGTTATTGTCTGGTTTTCGTCTCCAATTGTGACTGATTGAATATCATACCCGTCTTTTGCCGTAATTGATACCTCAACCGGTTGTCCTGCTAATACAGATAATGTTCCGTTGTCTGTTAACTTAGTTCCATTTATGATGACTTCACCATTATTCTCGTTTGTATCAACAGTAACGTCAAACTCTTGAGGAGAAACCTCTTTTTCGATAAAAGCTACTTCAATGGTTGTATTCGTCTTGATATTTTGGATGGTTTTTGTAAACTTACTTTCATCGGTAATTTCTTGATTTTCACCGCCAATGGAGATAGATTGAATTTTATATCCATCATCCGGGGTAACATCTATAT
>NZ_WUEI01000309.1 GCF_012911025.1 Azoarcus sp. TTM-91
GATAACATTGATGTAACTAAATTACCGGAAGGTACGACAGTCAAAGATGTGACTCCAGCTGATACAATCGATACTTCAAAAGCTGGCAACTACACGGGAATTGTAGAAGTCACATATCCGGATGGCACAAAAACAATTGTAGAAGTTCCGGTAATCGTAACGGACGTCCCAGACAATACAGAAAACTCACCAATTTCAACGGTTGAGACGGTAACAGAAGACGGCACATATGATTTAACAGACAACGTTGATATTTCTAAATTACCGGCAGGTACAACAGTAGAAGATGTGACGCCATCAGGAGCCATCGATACTTCAAAAGCAGGTAATTACACAGGAATTGTTGAAGTCACATATCCAGACGGAACGACAACTATAATAGAAGTTCCAGTAGTCGTAACAGACATTGCAGATAATACAGAGA
>NZ_WUEI01000030.1 GCF_012911025.1 Azoarcus sp. TTM-91
CCCATCGCCCCTACCGCCTGTTCGGCCGCAACGCGCTGCTGCTTGCCGCCCTCATCATCGTCGGCCAGATCCTGGGCGCGCTGGTGTTCTACTTCTTCGTCCAGCAACCGCGCACCGAGCGCTACGCCGCCGCCCTGGCGGAGAACGCAGCTGCCGTCGCCGGCGCGCTGCAGGCGCTGGATGGGGAATCGCGCCAGCGCTTCGTCACCGCCTTCAACGCCGGCACCGAACACCAGGGCAAGGCCACTGCCGGCCCCGGCCGACCACTGGAACGGCTGATGCTGCGCCAGGTTTCCAGCCAGCTGGCGCTGCACGGCATCGAAGCGCTGTGGCGGGAGGACAGTGGCGGCACGCTCTACCTGCGGCTGCGGCTGGACGGCGAGGACTACTGGCTCGCCAGCCGTGGCCCCTTCCGCCGCCAGACCATCCCCGGCGCCGCGCTGCTGGCGTGGACGCTGGGCGGCGCCCTCGCCGTGCTCGGCGCCTTCCTCATCCAGCGCCGGCTGGACCGCCCGCTGCGCGCACTGGCCGCCGCCGCCCGCAGCCTGGGCGAGGGCCACCGCCCGCCGCCGCTGGCGGAGGAAGGGCCGGAGGAAATCCGCAGCGTGGGCCGCGCCTTCAACCAGATGAACGCCGCGCTGGCCGAAGCCGAGCGCGAGCGGGTGCTGATGCTGGCCGGCGTTTCCCATGACCTGCGCACGCCGCTGGCCAAGCTGCGGCTGGCAGTGGAGCTGAGCGGCGACACCGAAGCGCCCGGCCTGGCCGCCGACATGGCGCGCCATTGCCGGCAGATCGACGCCATCATCGACCAGTTCCTCGACTTCGCCCGCAGCGACGACGGCGAGCCGCCGCGCCGCACCGACCTCCAAGAGCTGCTGCAGGCAGCCCTGGCCGCAGCCGGCGGCGAGGCGTTCCGGCTGGAGATCCAGCCCGGCCTGCCAGCGCTGATGCTGCGCCGGCAGGCGATGCTGCGCCTGCTGGGCAACCTCCTCGGCAACGCCCTGCATCACGGCGCACCGGATTTCGTCCTGCGCGCCAGCTGCGAAGGCGAGGAACTGCGCATCGCGGTGCTGGACCGCGGCGCCGGCATTCCGCCCGCCGAGGCCGAGGCGCTGATGCGTCCCTTCGCCCGCGGCTCGGCTGCCCGCGGCGGCCCGCCAGGTGCCGGCCTGGGGCTGGCCATCGTCGATCGCATCGCCCACCTGCATGGCGGCAGCCTGGCCTTGCTACCGCGGGACGGCGGCGGCCTCGAAGCCCGCCTCAGCCTGCCGCTGGAGAGGCTGGACGCCAACGGCGCCCAAGCCCTCGACACCGCCACGAGCCGCTGACGAGGGCGGCCATCCGCTCCGCCAAACGAGGCCGAATCCCGATCCGGGCTAGAATCGTGGCCCGCCCGCCTCGCGGGCCTGTGCAGATGGATAGAGATGCGCCTGCTGCTCGTCGAAGACGATCCGATGATAGGCGCGGGCGTGCAACGCGGCCTGCGCCAGGAAGGCTACGCGGTGGACTGGGTGCGCGACGGCAGCGCCGCGCTCGCCGCCATCGCCGCCACGCCCGGCGGCGAAGCACCCTACGAACTGGTGCTGCTGGACCTCGGCCTGCCGGGCAAGGACGGCATTACCGTGCTCACCGAACTGCGCCACGGCGGCAACCCGCTGCCGGTGCTGGTGCTCACCGCCCGCGACACCGTCGCCGAGCGCGTCCGCGGCCTGGATGCCGGCGCCGACGACTACCTCGTCAAACCCTTCGATCTCGACGAGCTTTCCGCCCGCGTGCGCGCCCTGCTGCGCCGGGGCGGCAGCCGCGCCACGCCGCTGCTGCGCCAGGCCGGGCTGGTGGTCGACCCCGCCAGCCATGCGGTGAGCGTGGATGGCGAGCCGGTGAAACTCTCCGCCCGCGAGTTCGCCCTGCTGCAGGCCTTGCTCGCCCAGCCCGGCAAGCCGCTGTCGCGCGCCCAGCTGGAGGAAAGGCTGTACGGCTGGGGCGAGGAGGTGGAGAGCAACGCGGTGGAGGTGCACATCCACGCCCTGCGCCGCAAGCTGGGCGCCGAGCGCATACGCAACCTGCGCGGCGTCGGCTGGTTCATCCCGGTGGACGCATGATCCAGCCCTGTTCCCTGCGGCACCAGCTGCTGCTGTCGCTGCTCGGCGCCATCCTCGGCGTCTTCCTGCTCGGCAGCCTCGCCACCTACCACACCACCCGCGGCGAGGTGGACGAGATCATGGACTACCACCTGCGCCAGCTCGCCCTGTCGCTGCGCGCGCCGCTGCCCGGCCCGCAACCCGAACCCTCGCTGGGGCCGGACGACCAGCTGTTCGACATGGTCATCCAGATCTGGGACGGCCAGGGCCTGCGCCTCTACCTCTCGCGCCCGCACACCGCCCTGCCCGACCGCGCCCAGCTAGGCTACGCCACCGTGCCCACCTCCGAGGGCGACTGGCGCACCTACTCGCTGATGATGGGCAGCCGGGTGGTGCAAGTGGCCCAGCCGATGTCGCACCGCGACCGCCTCGCCGCCGCCGCCGCGCTGCGCACCCTCACCCCGCTGCTGCTCATCCTGCCGCTGATGGGTGGGCTGATCTGGTACCTGGTCGGCCGCGGCCTGCGGCCGCTGGAGCGGCTGGCCCACGCGGTGGGCGCGCGCCGGCCCGACAGCATGGCGCCGCTGGCCGCCGAAGGTGTGCCGGACGAAGCCCGACCGCTGGTGCAGGCGCTCAACGGCCTGCTCGGCCGGCTGGACCAGGCGATGACCAACCAGCGCGCCTTCGTCGCCGATGCTGCCCACGAACTGCGCACCCCGCTGGCCGCGCTGCAGCTGCAGCTGCAGCTCACCGAACGGGCGGAGAGCGAGGACGAACGCCGCGCCGCCCTGGCCGACCTGCGCCTGGGCCTGCGGCGCGCCACCCGGGTGGTGCAGCAGCTGCTGACGCTGGCGCGACAGTCGCCGGAAGGCGGCAGCGCCGCGGTGCGTACCGAGGTGGACCTGGTCGAACTCGCCGGGCTGGTCATCGCCGAACAGCAGCCGCTGGCCGAAGCCCGCGGCATAGACCTGGGTGCCGACGTGCTGGAAGCTGGCACGCTTGCCAGCGGCGAGCGCGAGGCCCTGCGCACCCTGCTCGGCAACCTGGTGGACAACGCCATCCGCTACACCCCGACTGGCGGCAAAGTGGATGTCAGCGTGCTGGCTGGCGACGGCCGCGCGTGGCTGGAGGTGACCGACAGCGGCCCCGGCATCCCGGCCGAGGAGCGTGAACGCGTGCTGGACCGCTTCTACCGCCGCGCCGGCGAGAGCGAAGCCGGCAGCGGCCTGGGGCTGGCCATCGTCAAGGCCATCGCCGACAGCCACCAGGCCACGCTGGTGCTGGACGAGGCGCCGACCGGCGGCCTGCGGGTGCGGGTCGGCCTGCCGCTGGTCACCCCCCAGATGCCCGCCAACCCCGTCGAAGCAGCCGGCAACACATCCGGTAACACCTCGGAATCTATGTCTTAAGTCTGGCTTAAGTCGGCCTCTCCTAAGGTAGTGCCCACAGCGGAAGTTTCCGCTGGCAAGGCTCCACAGCGAGCCCCCGAGCAACACCCAGGAGATGAGCATGCAAGACCGCAGCCTGCGCGCCACCAGCGCCGCTTCCGCCCTGATCCTCGCCCTCGCCGGCGCCTTCGCCAGCGAGGCCTACGCCGAGCCGGTCACCCCGCCGCGCGCGGCGCCGGCCACCATCGCCCTGCCCGCCTTCGACACCATCGTCCAGCGTGTCGGCCCGGCAGTGGTGAACATCAGCACCGAAGGCACCACGCGCACCTCCAATGCCATGCCCGGTCTCAGCCCGGACGACCCCTTCTACGAATTCTTCCGCCGCTTCGGCCCGCAGGCCGGGCCGCAGGGCGAGCAGCCCACCCGGAGCCAGGGCTCCGGCTTCATCGTCAGCGCCGACGGCATCGTGCTCACCAACGCCCACGTGGTCGAGGGCGCCAACGAAGTGACGGTGAAACTCACCGACAAGCGCGAGTTCAAGGCCAAGGTGCTGGGCGTGGACAAGCCCACCGACGTCGCCGTGCTGAAGATAGACGGCAGGAACCTGCCCACCGTGCCGCTGGGCGATCCGCAGAAATCCCGCGTCGGCGACTGGGTGCTGGCCATCGGCTCGCCCTTCGGCTTCGAGAACTCGGTCACCGCCGGCATCATCTCGGCCAAGTCGCGCTCGCTGCCGAACGAGGGCTACGTCCCCTTCCTGCAGACCGACGTCGCCATCAACCCGGGCAACTCCGGCGGGCCGCTGCTGAACCTCAACGGCGAGGTGGTGGGCATCAACTCGCAGATCTACTCCCGCTCCGGCGGCTACCAGGGCGTGTCCTTCGCCATCCCGATCGACGTCGCCGCCGGTGTGCGCGACCAGATCGTCGCCCACGGCAAGGTCACCCGCGGGCGCATCGGCGTGGCGGTGCAGGATCTCAACCAGGCGCTGGCGGAGTCCTTCGGCCTCAAGAACGCCGGCGGTGCGCTGGTGAGTTCGGTGGAAAGCGGCGGCCCCGGCGAGAAAGCCGGCCTCAAGGTCGGCGACGTGATCCTGGAGCTGAACGGCGACAAGGTCGCCAGCTCCTCCGATCTGCCGCCGCGGGTGGCCGCCATCCGCCCCGGCACCAGCGCCAAGCTGAAAGTGTGGCGCAAGGGCGAGAGCCGCGACCTGGACATCAAGATCGGCGAGTTCGCCGACGAGTCGACCGTCGCCAGCGCCGGCGGCAAGGCCGACCAAGGCCGCCTCGGCCTGGCGGTGCGCGCCCTTTCGCCCGACGAACGGCGCCAGGTGGAAGCCAGCGGCCTGGTGGTGATGGACGTGGCCGGCCCGGCCGCCCGCGCCGGCATCCGCCGCGGCGACCTCATCCTGTCGCTCAACGGCCAGCCGGTGGAGAGCGTGGAGCAACTGCGCGCCCTGGTATCCAAGGCGGGCAAGCACATCGCCCTGCTGGTGCAGCGCGACGACGCCCGAATCTTCGTTCCGGTGGAACTGGGTTGAAATTCTGCAACCCAATCCCCATCTAATCGACCGACCTGAAAACGCAGCCTAGAACGAGACCCGAGATGAAGATCCGCAAACTCGCCCTTCCCGCCGCGCAATCGGCGCGCGGCAATACCGACCAGCTCGACAACGAGGTCGTCGGCGCCTTCCTCCAGGCCAGCTCGACCGCACTCGACGTCGCCACCCCGGCCAAGCCGCGCAAGCGCAGCAAGAAGGCTGACGGCAGCGAAAGCTCGCGCTCCGGCGCGCTGGCGCTGGCCGCCACCCTGCTGGGCATCACCCTGGCCGCGCCGGCCCCGGCCATCGCCGCCCGCAACAACCACTACCCGCTGATCGTGACCCCGCTGCAGTCCAGTGCCGGCGGCCAGGAAGAGATCGAGCAGGTGCGCGTAGGCATTTTTGATACCGCCGGCCAGCGCCTGCTGCACGCCCAGGTGCACGGCCGCAGCAAGCTGGGCGCCCTGCCCCCGGGCGAATACACGGTGGAAGTCAGCAGCGCCGCCGGCTCCACCACCCACCAGGTCAAACTCGGCCCCGGCCAGCGCGGCATCGTCCGCTACGGCGGCCAGCAGGCAGCGCAAGCCCAGGCCTGAGAGCCAGCGGGCGGCACTCCCGACCCCACAGGGAGAAAAGGCCGGCGCACCTGAGTGTGCGCCGGCCTTTTTTGTGCGTCCTGGGTGTGGCTGAGCGGGAATGAGAGATCACCACCACCGCTCACTCCGTCACCATCTCCCGCCCCCGCACCCATAGCCGCCAGGCCAGCGCACTGGCCCACATCGAGCCCGCCACCGCGATCATCATCGGCAGCGGCGAGCCGCCCACGCCGTGGCCTACCGCCACGCCCAGCACCGCCCCCAACCCCATTTGCAGGAAACCCATCAGCGAGGCGGCGGCACCCGCCATGTGCGGGTAGGCGGAAAGCGCGATCGCGGTGGCATTGGGCAGCGACAGGCCGGTCGAACAGGTGATGAACCACATCGGCACCATCAGCGCCAGCGGATGGTCGATGCCGAACAGCGGCGGCAGCATCAGCGCGACGCCGGATACCGCGCCCAGCAACACGCCGTGACGAAGCAGCCGGCCCGGCCCGAGGCGGCGGGAGTAGCGCCCGGACAACACCGTGCCCAGCATGAAGCCGGTGACGTTGCAGCCGAAGGCCAGGCCCATGCCCTGCGGCGAGAAGCCGTAGTGGTCGATGAAGACGAAGGCGGCGCCGGAGATGAAGGCGAACAGCCCGGCATACCCGAAGCCATTGACCATCACCACGCCACGGTAGAGGCGGTCCGCCAGCAACGCGCGGTAGTTGGCGATGATGTTGCGCGGCTGCAGCGCCAACGGATCGAGGTGGCGGTTGGTCTCGGTCAGCATGCGCCAGACGAAGATCACCTGGATCGCCGAGAAGGCGGTGAGGAAGGCGAAGGTGGAACGCCAGCCGAAGGCCACCGTCAGCCAGCCGCCGAACAGCGGCGCCAGCAGGGGCGCCAGCGCCATCGCCGCCGACATGTAGGACAGCATGCGCGCCGCCTCCTGCGGCCCATAGAGATCGCGCACGATGGCCCGCCCCAGCACCGGCCCGGCACAGGCCGCCAGCGCCTGCACGAAGCGCGCCCCCACCAGCCCACCTATGGACGGCGCCAGCATGCAGGCAGCGGAAGCGCCCACGTAGACCAGCATGGACACCAGCAACACCGGCCGCCGGCCGTAACGGTCCGACACCGGGCCGAGAACGAGCTGGCCGAAGCCGAAGCCGATCAGGTAGGCGGAGAGGGTGAGCTGGGCCCCGGCGGAGTCTGTCCCCAGCGCGGCCGCAATCGAGGGCAGCGCCGGCAGGTAGAAGTCGGTGGACAGCGGGCCGATGGCGACCAGGCTGGTGATGAGGATGGCGAATGCGGCAGCGGGATGATTCATGCCTGAATTATTGCATGGCTAGCGCTGCTGGCTTTTCGATCGCTTGCCGCATGGTCGCCAGCGAGGGCTGACTTGGGCTCTCCCCCTGCGGGCAAGGGGAGAGGGGGCGCGGCGCGGAATGTCCCAGAAGCCGCCCCTTGCCGCGCCACCAAAAGCTGCGCCCCCTCACAGCCTCACCCCGAGACATAGCCGAGCACTCCGTTGAACACGGCAGCCCCCGGCCTGCCCCGTCCGCCCCTGCCGGTTCTACTCCGCGTCCGGTTGCCGCGCCGGCGATGCCTGGGCGAAAGCCTCCAACTCCTCGCAGGCCGCAACAATGCGCGTGATCGTGGGCATGGCGGAAAGGTCGCAATCGAAGCGGCGGGCGTTGAATACCTGGGGCACCAGGCAGAGGTCGGCCAGGGTGGGCGTGTCGCCGTGGCAGAAGGTGTCGGTGCGCGGGTCACCGGCGAGCAGGCGTTCCACCGCCGCCAGGCCGCTGCCCACCCAGTGGTGGTACCAGGCCTTCTTCGTCGCCTCGTCCACCGCCAGCGTGCCGCTGAGGTACTTCAGCACCCGCAGGTTGTTCAGCGGATGTACCTCGCAGGCGATGTGCTGGGCGATGGCGCGGATGCGGGCGCGATCCAGCGCCGGGCCGGGCAGCAGCGGCGGCTCGGGGTGGGTTTCGTCCAGGTATTCGATGATGGCGAGGGACTGGGTGAGCACCTGGCCGCCGTCCTCCAGCGCCGGCAGCAGGCCGGCGGGGTTGAGGGCGCGGTACTCTGGCTGGTGCTGCTCGCCGCCATCGCGTACCAGGTGCACCGGCACCGCCTCGTAATCCAGGCCTTTCAGCGCGAGGGCGATGCGTACCCGGTAGGCGGCGGAGCTACGGAAGTAGGTGTAGAGCTTCATCGTTGTCGGTCTGGTCTGGGGGCTTGGGGTCGGAGAGGGCGGTGGCCAACCGGGCTGACGCGGGCGGCCAGGCCGGGAAAAGCCCCGGGGCCCCGGCGAGCGCCTTCTCTCTGTGACTCGCCGGCCCCATCACCGTCGGCCGTAAGGGCGAGCGGTGAGCGGCAGACAACCTGCTGCCGCCCGCCAGGGGACTTACTTGTCGTACTTGCGGATCAGCGTTTTGGCGCTGTCCAGCATGGCCTGGCCGTCGTAGCCCTTGGCTTTCATCTCCGCCACCCAATCGACGGCGAGCTTGTCGGTTGCGGTGCGCCAGTTGGCCAGCTCGGCGGCGGGGATGGTGTTGAAGCGGTTGCCGTGCTCCACCGCCTTCTGCCGTGCCGGCGCGGCGGATTCGTCCCACACGCGGCCCAGCATGGCGGAGAACTCGGCACCGGAGTTGGCGTCGATGACCTGCTTGAGCTCCGGCGGCAGGCCTTCGTACCGGGCCTTGTTCATGGCGATGGTGAAGACGGCGGTGTACAGCGCCGGCTCGGCCGGGTCGGTTTCGGCGTGGTAGCGGGTGAGTTCGTGCAGCTTCACCGGCGGAATCACTTCCCAGGGCAGCACATAGCCGTCGATGACGCCCTTGGACATGGATTCGGTGACCTGCGGCAGCGGCATCGCCACCGGCGTGGCGCCGAAGGCGGCCAGCATCTTGTTGGTGAGGCGCGTCGGCGCCCGCATCTTCATGCCGCGGAAGTCGGCCAGCTTCTCGATGGGCTTGTTGCCGTGGATGTAACCGTTGTCATGGACATGGAAGGCCAGCGGCTTGAGCTGGCCGAAATCCTTCTGGCCATAGAGCTGCACGTAGTCCCACACCGCCCGGCTGGTGGCCTCGGCGCTGCGGCTCATGAAGGGCAGCTCGAACACTTCCACCGAGGGGAAGCGGCCGGGCGTGTAGCCGGGCAGCGTCCACACGATGTCGGCAACACCGTCTATGGCCTGCTGGATGAGCTGCGGCGGCGTGCCGCCCAGTTGCATCGCCGGGTAGAGCTGGCACTTCAGCCGGTTGTTGGATTCCTTGGCGATCTTGTCGCACCAGGGCAACAGCACCTTCTGGTGCGACAGCGCGGTGGCGGGCCAGAAGTGGGCGACCTTGAGCACCACTTCCTGCGCGCGGGCGGCAGGCGCGGCCAGCGTGGCGGCAAGGGCGGCGGTGGCGATGAAGGCGGTGGCGAGCTTGCGTGACATGGCGGTCTCCTCTCGTTTTTTTGTGTGTTTCCGTCTGCCGGCTGCAGTGGCAGCGGAGAGCGTGGATCGGCTACGGCCGGCGGTGCGCTGCCGGGGCTTGCGGTGGGTGAGACGACTGCGGGGTGCTGCGGAAACGGCGCGACCGGCGCGGAAGCATGCCCCGCAACCGGCCCCGGGGAAACGGCGGTGTGCCCTCGCCGGCGGCCGGGAGGGGCTTGCGCTGCAGCCGGGGAAGCCCGGCCCCTGGGTGGCCGGAGCCCCAGGTGCTTCCCCACCACCCGCCGGGGCGCCAGCGCTCAGCGCGCCGGCAGCGCCACCCTGTTCTCGATGTAGCCGAAGATGCTGTGGCCGGCGGCATCCCTCATCTCGATGCGCACCGTGTCGCCGGCGCGCATGAAGCCGGTGGCGGGCTTGCCGGCGGCGATGGTCTCGTACATGCGCACCTCGGCGATGCAGCAGTAGCCGACGCCGCCGTTGGCGATGGAGGAGCCCCACAGGTCGCCCTGTTTGTTGGAGACGGTGCCGGAGCCGATGATGGTGCCGGCCTCCAGCTCACGCGTCTTGGCGGCGTGGGCGATGAGCTGGCCGAAGTCGAAGGTCATGTCCACGCCGGCGTTGGGGCGGCCGAAGGGTTCGCCGTTGTAGGCGACTTCCAGCGGACGGTGCAGCCTGGCTTCGTGCCAGTCGCCGCCGAGTTCGTCCGGCGTCACCGCCACCGGGCTGAAGGCGCTGGCGGGCTTGGACTGGAAAAAGCCGAAGCCCTTGGCCAGCTCGTTGGGGATGAGGTTGCGCAGCGAGACGTCGTTCACCAGCATCACCAGCCGGATGGCCTGCGCCGCCGCTTCCGGGCTGGCGCCCAGCGGCACGTCACCGGTGACCACCGCCACCTCGGCTTCGAAGTCTATGCCCCAGGCTTCCTCGGCGATGACGGCGTCGCGCGGGCCGATGAAGCTGTCCGAGCCGCCCTGGTACATCAGCGGATCGGTGTAGAAGGATTCCGGCAGCTCGGCGCCGCGGGCGCGGCGCACCAGCTCGACGTGGTTGATGTAGGCGGAGCCGTCCGCCCACTGGTAGGCGCGCGGCAGCGGCGAGTGGCACTGCGCCGGGTCGAAGGCGATGGCGTGGCGGTTGGCGGCGGTGCCGCCGCCGTTGAGGCTGTCGTACACCGCCTGCAGCTCGGGCGCGGCGCGCGACCAGTCGTCCAGCGCCGCCTGCAGGGTGGCGGCGATGGCGGGCACCGGCTGGCACAAGGCGAGGTCGCGGCTGACGACGACCAGGGTGCCGTCGCGGCCGCCCTGCTTCAGGGTGGCGAGCTTCATTGGGGGGTCCTCGTGTGGTTGAGGCTACCGTCATGCATCCAGCGAGCGTGCTGCGGCGCCTTCTTGGTTCTCGCCCATTCGTTGAGCATTTCCCACTTCACTTCGTCCAGGCGATGGTTCATCTCCGGCGTGCCGGTGTTCACCGCCAGCTCCAGGCGGTGGCCGCTGGGGTCGAAGAAGTAGATGGACTTGAAGATGGTGTGGTCGGTGGGGCCGATGACCTTGATGCCGTCCGCCTCCAGCCTGGCCTTGGTTTCCAGCATCTCTTCCATGCTGTCCACTTCCAGCGCCAGGTGCTGGGTCCAGCTCGGCGTGGCGGCGTCCACCACCCTGTCCATCGGCTCCTTGGTCGGCAGCTCGAAGAAGGCCAGCACATTGCCGTTGCCGGCGTCGAGGAAGATGTGCATGTAGGGGTCGGGCTCCTTGGTGGAGGGCACTTCGTCCTCGGCGATGGCGAGGATGAAGTCCATCTTCAGGTACTTGGCGTACCACTCCACGGTTTCCTTGGCGTCCCTGCAGCGGTAGGCGACGTGATGCACGCGCTTGATCATGGCGGTCTCCTTGCATGTGCCGCCGGCACCGCGCTCGGGGAGAGGGCGGCCGGCGGCCTGTCCGTATGCCCGGTCGGGCGGTTGTCAGACGCCCTTGCGGGCGATGGCCAGCGCTTCGCGCAGTACGCTGATGTCGCCGATGTGGTTGGCGAGCAGCAGGATGAGGCGCGCGTTGAGCTCGGCGCTGCGGGCGTCGTCCAGCTCGCGGTGGCTCTCGATCAGCAGTTCGTAGAAGTCGTCGCCGGGGCTGAAGGCACGGAAGTAGCGCTGGCCCGGCTCATGGAAATTGGGTTCGGTGTTGAGTGCCATGTCTGCGTCCTCTTGTGGTGATGCGCCGGCTCAGTGCGCCGGGGCGTTGCCGGTGGCGCGGGCGAGCGCGGCACGCACCGCCGCCGGGTCCAGCCGCCGCCAGCGCGCGGCCACATGCTGGTCCGGCCGGGCGAGGTAGCAGCTGCCGGGCTGCAGGTCGTAGCGCTCGCGCACCCGGCCCTTGCTGTCCAGCGCGGTGGCGAGGCCGCCGGGGGCGCTGCCGCGCCGGGCGATCACCAGCGCTTCCACCGGGATGGGCGCATCCGCCAGCGCGCGCAGGGTCTGCACGGTGGCGGCGTCCAGCGCGGCGGCGTCCTCGGTGTAGTAGAGGAGCTGGAAGCGGTTGCCGAGCAGGCCGAGCAGCCAGGGCTGGTCTCCCCCTACCGGCGCATCGTCCATCGGCGCACCGGGCAGCATGTCGCCGGCGAAGGCGTCCACGTCCGGCGTGTTGAGGGAGGATCCGACGAGGAAGCTGGGCACCGACAGCCGGCCGGAATTGACCAGCGCGCGGGCGAAGGGGTAGTCCTTGGCCAGCTCCAGCACCGCGTTGCGGAAGGTCTTGCTCACCGCGCTCTTGGGGGTGATGAAGTCGGTGGAGCGGGTGGAGTTGAGCAGGTTCTCGTCGGCGGCATAGCCGCGCTCCTCGCTGTAGCTGTCCAGCAAGGTGGCGGGCGCGCGGCCGTCCATCACCAGCTTGAGCTTCCAGACGAGGTTGTCCACATCCTGGATGCCTGAGTTGGCGCCGCGCGCGCCAAAGGGCGAGACCTGGTGGGCGGCGTCGCCGATGAACAGCACCCGGCCGTGGTTGAAGCTGTTCATGCGCCGGCACTGGAAGGTGTAGACGCTGACCCATTCCAGCTCGAACTCGCGGTCCGGATTGCCGTCAGCGGCCAGCATGGCCTTGACCCGCGGGATGACGTTTTCCGGCTTCTTCTCTTCTTCCGGGTCGGCGTCCCAGCCGAGCTGGAAGTCGATGCGCCAGACGTTGTCGGCCTGGTGGTGCAGCAGCACCGACTGGTTGCGGTGGAAGGGCGGATCGAACCAGAACCAGCGCTCCGCCGGGTATTCCGCCTTCATCACCACGTCGGCGATCAGGAAGCGGTCCATGAACACCTTGCCCTCGATGTCCAGCCCCAGCATGCGGCGGATGGGGCTGCGCGCGCCATCGGCGACGATGAGCCAGTCGGTACTCAGGGTGTAGGCGCCGTCGGGCGTTTCCACCCGCAGCGTGGCGCCGGTGTCGCCCGGGGTGACGGCAATGACGCTGCTCTTCCAGCGCATCTCCAGCAGCGGCAGGGCCTGGGCGCGGCGCACCAGGTAGTCCTCCAGGTAGTACTGCTGCAGGTTGATCATGCCGGGGCGGTGGTGGTCCGGCTGCGGGCAGAGGTTGAAGTTGAACACTTCCTGCTCGCGGAAGAAGGTGCGGCCCA
The DNA here is from genome assembly GCF_012911025.1 of Azoarcus sp. TTM-91. Taxonomy (GTDB): domain Bacteria; phylum Pseudomonadota; class Gammaproteobacteria; order Burkholderiales; family Rhodocyclaceae; genus Azoarcus. The sequence continues at coordinate 12,651 of NZ_WUEI01000030.1, forward strand.
CGTTCCAGGACACGCCCTTTTGCACCATCTCTTCGCCACAGCCGAGGCGGTCCAGCACCTCCAGCGCGCGCTTGGCGTAACAGACGCCACGCGAGCCGATGGAGACGGTGTCGTCATTGTCGATCAGCAGCACCGGCTGGCCCTGCTGGGCGAGGTCGATGGCGGTGCACAGGCCCACCGGGCCGGCGCCGACGACGATCACCGGGTAATGGCCGTCACGACCCTCGGCCAGTTCGGGCGGCCGGGTATAGGCGAACTTCGGGTACGAATACGTGCTGAGCACGGCGGTCTCCTCCTCCTGTCTCTTGCCTGGCCGGCGCCGCCATCTGCGGGCGTGTCACCGGTACTGCCGGGCCTGGCGTGCAGGCCCGGTTGCCGCGGCGCGCCTGGAAGCGCCGGCCCGCGGCAGTGCCGCGCCGCTTACGCCTGCAGCGCGTGCCACATCTCCTGGTCGCGCTCGGCGGTCCAGATGCGCGGGTCGCGGATGCCGCTGGCCTCGTCGTGCGCGCGGGTCACGTCGAAAGGCAGGCAGTGTTCGTAGATGAAGACATGGCCGAACTCCGGGTCCATGTTCTTGCGCGTGTGCGCCATCGCCGCCTTCAGGTTGTAGCCCTGCGCCACCGCCTCCTGCGCGCTGCGGTACAGGGTGGAGACGAAGGCCTTGGTGTAGGCGATGCCCTTGGCCACCTGGGCGGGGTCGGTGAGCGCCGGACCGCGGCCGGGCACCAGCTTCTTCGCCTCCAGCGCGGCGAGCCGGTCCAGCGTCTGCGGCCAGTCGGCAAGGTAGGCGTCGCCGGTGTAACAGGCCGCCTCGTACTCCACCAGGTCGCCGGAGAAGCAGATCTTCTGCGAGGGAATCCAGACGATGGTGTCGCCCTTGGTGTGGCCGCGGCCCACCTGCAGGATCTTCACCTCCAGCTTGCCCATCCACAGGGTCATTTCCTTCTGGAAGGTGATGGTGGGCCAGGTCAGCCCGGGCACGCTCTCCACCGCGTTGAACAGGCGCGGGAAGCGGCCGATCTCGGAATCCATGTCCTGCTGGCCACGCTCGACGATGAGGTCGTAGGTGTCCTGGCTGGCGATGATCTGCTCCAGGCCCTCGCTCTTGTAGCCGGAGGCGCCCAGCACCCGCACCGCGTGGTAGTGGGTGAGCACCACGTACTTGATCGGCTTGTCGGTGATCTCGCGCACCTTGGCGATCACGCCCTGCGCCATCACCGGCGTGGCGGTGGCATCGATGATCATCACCGAGTCGTCGCCGATGATCACGCCGGTATTCGGGTCGCCCTCGGCCGTGTAGGCATAGGCATTGTCGGACAGCTTCTCCCAGCTGATCTTCTTCTCTTCCAGGTCCGCCTGGGACGCAAACGCCTTGGTGTTCATTCGCCAGTCTCCTCTCTTTTATTTGGGGATGCGGCTCATGCTAGGGCAACGTTCGTCTATGGTCAATACGTTCGTTATTGCCAAACACGTACCGGTTTGCCAAGCTTCCGGGCAGGCGCGGGCGAACTGCTACCATTGCCCGCCCAACAGGGGAGAGGACGCATCTTGGAAGTGGAACGCAAGGCCGAAGACCGGGAGAACGGCGGCGACAGCCCCAGCGCGGAACGCCGCGGTGACGACCGCCGCGGCATACAGTCAATCGAAGTCGGCGGCACCCTGCTGCAGGCGCTGGTGCGCGCCGGCGGGCCGATGATGCTCAAGGACCTCGCCCGCGAAGCCGGCATGCCGCCAGCCAAGGCCCACCCCTACCTCGTCAGCTTCGGCAAGCTCGGCCTGGTGGACCAGGACCCGCTCACCGGCCGCTACGGCCTCGGCCCCTTCGCCCTGCACATGGGCCTCACCGCGCTGCACGAGCTGGACCCGATCAAGGCCGCCACGCCCGAGATCGCCCACCTCGCCGACGAGCTGGACCTCAACATCGCCATCGCCGTCTGGGGCAACCACGGCCCGACCATGGTGCGCATCGAGGAATGCAGCAAGCAGATCCACGTGAACCTGCGCCCCGGCACGGTGATGACGCCGCTGCTGCTGTCCGCCACCGGCCGCGTCTTCGCCGCCTTCATGCCGGACCGCGTCACCCGCCCCATCCTCGACGAAGAACTCGCCCGCTACGCCACCAACCCGCAGCCGGCGCTGCGGCTGTCCCGCCGCCATGTGGACGAAGTGCTGGCCGAAGTCCGCCAGCACGGCCTGTCGCGCGTCGTCGGCACCCCTATCCCCGGCATCAACGCCTTCTCCGCCCCGGTGTTCGACAGCACCGGCGCCCTCGCCCTCGCCATCACCGCCATGGGCCCCGCCAACGCCTGCGACCCCGACTGGGACGGCCCCACCGCCCGCAAAGTCAGCGCCTGCGCGGAAAGGGTGTCGGAACGGCTGGGGCGGTATCGGGCGCAGCGGCTGGGGTGAGATGCGGCGGAGGCTGTGAGCCATGCTCTACGGTTGCTCCCTGACGACTTGGCTTTCTGAGCTGCCTGTTCGGCAGTGAGCGTCGGCAGCGCGAGGAGGTCAGCGGTGCGCACTTTCTGAGCTGCCTGTTCGGCAGTGAGCTGGCCGTGGCATCCAGCCTCGCGGCCTGGGCGTTTCTGAGCTGCCTGTTCGGCAGTGAGCCAAGCGGCCTTGGCCGATGGCGGCGGTACTCATTTCTGAGCTGCCTGTTCGGCAGTGAGCAGGTCGATCAGGCTGGCGCCGACGAGGGGCGATTTCTGAGCTGCCTGTTCGGCAGTGAGCGCTTGGCTGGAAGAGCTGACGCCAGCTCAACATTTCTGAGCTGCCTGTTCGGCAGTGAGCTCGATGAGCTGCTGACGGCCGGGCTGCCCAAGTTTTCTGAGCTGCCTGTTCGGCAGTGAGCGCCGGCTTGAGCGGTTTGCTCGGGCGTAGCACTTTCTGAGCTGCCTGTTCGGCAGTGAGCTGGCCAGACGCGAACGGCTACCGGTACTGGATTTTCTGAGCTGCCTGTTCGGCAGTGAGCTGGCGGAGAAGGGCGAGGAACTCATCCCCTTATTTCTGAGCTGCCTGTTCGGCAGTGAGCGTTGTCGGAGACATCGCCACGGATGTCTCCCGTTTCTGAGCTGCCTGTTCGGCAGTGAGCGGGCCCCCAGATTTCGCGCACGTAGCGCAGGCTTTCTGAGCTGCCTGTTCGGCAGTGAGCGTCCGCCATCTGCACCACGTCGCCCGCCATGATTTCTGAGCTGCCTGTTCGGCAGTGAGCCCGCGCAGCGCGAAGTTGCAGGAGGCTGCATATTTCTGAGCTGCCTGTTCGGCAGTGAGCGGCAGCATGACCAAGCCCACGGCCCTGTACGTTTTCTGAGCTGCCTGTTCGGCAGTGAGCGCATGATTGCCCAGCTCGGCATCGCCCTCTTCTTTCTGAGCTGCCTGTTCGGCAGTGAGCTAGGCGTCGTACTCATGCTGGAAGAGCGGAACTTTCTGAGCTGCCTGTTCGGCAGTGAGCCCCTACAGCCTGGAACTGTGGGAGGCCGAGATTTTCTGAGCTGCCTGTTCGGCAGTGAGCACCCTGTTCGCCGCCTGGGTGGCCCCGCTCGTTTTCTGAGCTGCCTGTTCGGCAGTGAGCCCGCTGGTGGGGCGCCTGTTCATCCTCGGCATTTTCTGAGCTGCCTGTTCGGCAGTGAGCGGGCCACTGCGCCGCCTTTTCGGCTTTCTATTTTTCTGAGCTGCCTGTTCGGCAGTGAGCGCTTAACCTCAGGCACCTTCTGAGCTACATCATTTCTGAGCAGCCTGTTCGGCAGTGAGCGTTCCAGTCGATCGCCAGCTCCTCGAATACATTTTCTGAGCTGCCTGTTCGGCAGTGAGCTCTATTGGCCGCTCCGGCACTATCGCATCTCATTTCTGAGCTGCCTGTTCGGCAGTGAGCAGTCTCGCCCTCTGCGCTGCTGATGGCCTCATTTTCTGAGCTGCCTGTTCGGCAGTGAGCTCGAGCCCGTGGCGGATGTTTTGAATACCGCGATTTCTGAGCTGCCTGTTCGGCAGTGAGCTTCGCGGCCGGCAGCTTCGGCGTGGGCGAGGATTTTCTGAGCTGCCTGTTCGGCAGTGAGCTAGACAAAACCAGAACCAACCCACTAATTTTTAAAGAAAAAACACCAAGACCCCTCTTCAGACCCAAATTTTCCCCCGCAGCCAAAGCCCATATGCCGCAAGGCCTCTGGAGTATGCGTGGAAAAGAGGGTCGGCGGCGGGGATCGCCATCTATTCGCATCCGGCCGCGAAAAAACTCACAGCCCAGCATATCTCTGTATGCAGGATGAAATTCACCAATGCCATCATCTCCTTGCCCACCAATGCCAAAGATATAAGCAAAAATGCAGCCGTTCTCATCGGGCGACCTCAAGACCATCCTGCACTCCAAGCGCGCCAATCTCTATTACCTGGAGCATTGCCGGGTGCTGGTCAATGGTGGCCGGGTGGAGTACGTAACGGATCAAGGAAAACAATCCCTGTACTGGAACATACCCATCGCCAATACAACCACGCTGCTGCTCGGTACCGGAACATCCATCACCCAGGCTGCGATGCGGGAACTGGGCAAAGCCGGTGTGATGGTGGGATTCTGCGGCGGAGGCGGCACGCCGCTCTACACCGCCGGCGAACGGGATGTGGATATCGCCTGGCTATCGCCCCAGAGCGAATACCGCCCCACCGAGTACCTGCAGAACTGGGTGCGTTTCTGGTTTGACGACAATCTGCGGCTGGCTGCCGCCAAGGCCTTCCAGCAGGCTCGCCTCGATCGCATTGCCGATCACTGGAGCACCAGCCGGGCACTTGCAGAAGCGGGTTTCACTACGACTCGCGAGAGATTGCTATCTGCGCTGGAAGCCTCCCGGCGCGAGATCGACAAGGCAGCGAACAACACCGCATTGCTCACTGAAGAAGCCCGGCTCACCAAGAAGCTCTTCAAACTCGCCTGCGACAGCACCGGTTACGGCGACTTCGTCCGCGCCAAGAACGGCGAGGGCGGAGACCCTGCGAACCGCTTCCTCGACCATGGCAATTACCTTGCCTACGGCTTGGGTGCGACTGCCGCCTGGGTGCTGGGCTTGCCCCACGGGCTTGCGGTGCTTCACGGCAAGACTCGGCGCGGCGGCCTCGTGTTCGACATCGCCGACCTGATCAAGGACGCAGTCATTCTTCCTCAGGCTTTCCTCTCCGCCATGCGGGGCGACGATGAGCAGACTTTCCGGGAAAACTGTATCGGCAGCCTGGTGCAGACGGAATCACTGGACTTCATGATCGACACGTTGAAGGCAATCGCAAGCAGCATCGGAGCCCAAGCCGGATGAATGTGCTGCTGATCTCCCAGTGCAGCAAGAAGGCCCTCACCGAAACCCGCCGCATCCTCGATCAGTTTGCCGAACGGCGCGGCGACCGGACCTGGCAGACGCCCATCACCCAGGCCGGGCTGGAAACGCTACACCGCCTGCTGCGCAAGACCGCCCGCAAGAACACGGCGGTGGCCTGCCACTGGATACGCGGCAAGGATCACAGCGAACTGCTGTGGATCGTGGGCGACGCCCGCCAGTTCAACGCCCAGGGTGCCACGCCCACCAACAGCACCCGCCGCAACGTGCTGCGCAGCCAGGACGAAAACGACTGGCACTCACTGCAGACCCTGCATCTGCTGGCCTCGCTGGCAGCACTGCTGCACGACCTCGGCAAGGCCTGCAGCGCTTTCCAGGATCGCCTGCGCCAGCACACGGCTGGCGAGCGCAACCTCTACCGCCACGAGTGGATCAGCCTGCGGCTGTTCCAGGCCTTCGTCGGTGAGGATGATGACGCCGGCTGGCTGCAGCGCCTTGTTTCGCCTACTGCCGACGACGATGCCAGCTGGCTCGCACCTGACCGTCTGCGGTGCGACGGCCAAAGCCCGGCTGCAGCGCAGTCCAAACCCTTTGCCTGCCTGCCCCCGGTCGCCCGTGCGGTCGGTTGGCTGGTGCTTACCCACCACCGCCTGCCACTGATGCCAGCCACAGACCAACCCGGCCGCTGGCTGGGCGAACGGCTCACGGATTTCCGCAGCAGTCGTCTCGATACCCTGCTGAACGACATCGACGCCAGTTGGAACGAGTTGCCCAGCCCCGCGACGGACATGGCCATCCAGCCCTACTGGCACTTCAAGCACGGCCTGCCGGTCAGCGAACCGGCATGGCGCAAACGGGCCGCGCGCCTCGCCAGCCGCCTGCTGCCACTAGCGCAGGCCGGGCAAGCGCCGGACTGGCTCGAAGATCCCTACCTGATGCACCTCTCACGCCTGGCCTTGATGCTGGCGGATCATCACTACTCCAGCCTCACCGATTCCAGCGCCCGCAGCGACCTCAACCCCGCCTACCCCCTGCATGCCAACACAAACCGCCGTGACGGCAGCCTGAACCAGACGCTGGACGAACACCTGCTCGGCGTGGCCCGCCATGCCGGCGCCGTAGTCCATGCCCTCCCCGGCTTCGAGCGCCACCTGCCCCGGCTGGCCCGCCACAAAGGCCTGCGCCGGCGCAGTAGCGACCCACGCTTCCGCTGGCAGGACAGTGCCGCCGACCTCGCCGGTGCCATGCGCGGCGCCTCCGTCGATCACGGCGCCTTCATCGTCAACATGGCATCCACCGGCTGCGGCAAGACGCTGGCAAACGCCCGCATCATGAATGCGCTGGCCGACCCCGTGCAGGGCATGCGCTGCGCCTTCGCCCTCGGCCTGCGCACCCTCACGCTGCAGACCGGGCAGGCTTTCCGCAGTCTGCTTGGCTTGGGCGAACATGAGCTCGCCATCCGCGTCGGCGGCGCCGCCAGCCGCGAACTGTTCGAACGCCATGTCCGCGAGGCCGAGAACAGCGGCTCCGCCTCAACCCAGGCGCTGCTGCCGGAAGATGGCGGCGTGCTGTTCGAGGGCAACGATGCCCATCCCCTGCTGCAGCGCCTCAGCCGCGATCCGCAGGTACGCGCGCTGATAGGCGCGCCGCTGCTGGTGTGCACCGTGGATCACCTGACTCCCGCAACCGAAAGCGCGCGCGGCGGCCATCAGATCGCGCCCATGCTGCGGCTCATGAGCGGCGACCTTGTGCTGGACGAGCCCGACGACTTCGACATCGACGACCTGCCCGCCCTCACCCGCCTGGTGCACTGGGCGGGCCTGCTCGGCAGCCGCGTCCTGCTGTCCTCCGCCACCCTGCCGCCTGCGCTGGTCGAAGGCCTGTTCGAGGCCTATCTGGAAGGCCGCCGCCACTTCCAGCGCCATCGCGGCAGCACGCCCGGGCAGGCGCCCGAGGTCTGCTGCGCCTGGGTGGACGAGTTCAATCAACAGCGCCATGACTGCACCGACACGCAGTCCTTCGCTGCCGCCCACCTCGCCTTCGCCCGCAGTCGCCATGCCCAGTTGGCCGAACAAGCCGTGCGCCGGCGCGCCGAACTGCTGGTGCTGCAACTGGACAACAGCACCGAGCGCGCCCAGCCTCGTCCCGCCTTGGCCCGGCGCATGCTCGACGCCGCCCTGCGGCTGCACGCCGACCACCATGAGATCGACCCTCGCAGCGGCAAGCGAGTGAGTTTCGGCCTCATGCGCATGGCAAACATCTCACCGCTGGTCGATGTCGCGCTTGCGCTGTACGGCCAGGGCGCGCCAGCGGGGGTACGCATCCACCTCTGCACCTACCACGCCCAGTTCCCTTTGGTGCTGCGCTCGGCCATCGAACATGAGCTGGATGCCTGCCTGGACCGCCGACAGCCGCAAGCCGTATTCAGCCGCGCCATCATTCGCGCCGCGCTGGATGCAGCCACAGAAGCCGATCACCTGTTCATCGTGCTCGGCTCCCCGGTTACTGAGGTAGGCCGGGATCATGACTACGACTGGGCAGTGGTCGAGCCCTCCTCCATGCGCTCGCTGATCCAGCTCGCCGGCCGTGTGCGGAGACATCGCCCCGGTGCAGTCGCACAAGCCAATCTCCTGGTGCTCGACACCAACCTGCGTGGCATCGAACGCCCCGGCAAACCCGCCTTCTGCCGGCCCGGCTTCGAGGACGAGGGCACCTTCCGCCTCGACAACCACCGGCTCGGAGACCTACTGGCCGAACACGAATACGCCGCCATCGACGCCCGCCCCCGCCTGCTACCGCGCGAAGACGCGCCGCTCGCCCCGCGCCAACGGCTCGTCGATCTGGAACACGCCCGCATGCAGGCTCAGATGCGCCCGCAGCCCGGTGCCACCCTCACCGCAGCGCAGATCCGCAAGGGCGCCAAGGCCACCGCGCCGCTCAACGCCACCAGTTTCTGGCGTCATCCACAGGCCATGCTGACGGCCGCGCTACCCCAGCAACAGCCCTTCCGCGCCGATCCCGTCCGACGCATCGACCTCGTGTTGCTGCCGGACGAGGAGGGCGGCACCCGCTTGCACCGCATCACCCAGGATCGCAGGCAAGGAGAGGACTACCTGGTGGAGATAGAAGCCTGCCGGCTCCATCGCGTAGGCAGCGAATGCTTCAACGGCTTACGCATCGGCCCGTGGGCGCATGCCGATTACCTTGGCGCCCTGACCGAACTGGCGGAGGAGCGCGACATGCCCCTGGAAGCCTGCGCCCGCCGCTACGGCACACTGAGCCTGCCCGACAGCGAACAGGGTTGGCGCTACCACCCGTGGTTGGGGTTCAGCCGCAAATGATGATTAGGAAGGCAAGCGCAACGCGTCAGACGACGAAAAGCTCAAGCCGCTCCTTGCTGGGCGGCTTCGAGCACAGCCGGCAATGCTGCCTTCAAACCGGGCAAAGCCTCGGCCACCGTCGTCCAGACAATATCGAGATCCATCTCGAAATAGCCATGCGCAATGCGGTTGCGCATGCCTTTCATGCTCGACCAGGGGACTTCCGGGTGAAGGCCGGCAAACCCGCTGTCGTGCTCCAGCACCTTCGCAGCAAGCTCACCGATCAGCAGCAGGTTCAACACCACCGCCTGCTGGGTGCGACGCTCCGCAATGAACGCTTGCCGGTCCATGCCTTCGACGTACTCCAATGCCTGCGCAACCGCCTCCTGCATCTGCTGCAGCCAAAGTTGCAGGCGCACATGCGTCACAGCGGTCTGGCCTCGGTAACGACCTGCTCACGGATGGCCGGCGGTAAATCACCCGGCGTCACGACATCTACCGGCACCCCGAGCAGACCTTCCAGCTCGACCTGCAAGCCGCCGAGATCGAACAAGGTGGCGCCCGGCAGTGCGTCCACCAGCAGATCGAGATCGCTGCCTTCCTTATCCGTCCCATGCAGTACCGAACCGAACACCCGGGGATTCGCCGTACGGAAACGCGGGGCGAGGGCAAGGACGAGGTTTCTCTTCTGCGAAAGCGCCTCTGACGGCCTCATGTTTTCTGCACTCCGAGATGCGCTCATTAGCTGCCTGACGGCAGTAGATCCGACTCACACGTCTAGCGGTACATCGCGTTGGATTCTCCCACACACCTCCACCCTTGCACCAAACAGCCCTTCTCTGACTTTTCCTAGAGGTTGAGCCGATGAAACAAGACCAGCCCGAAGCTCCGCGACAAAGGAACTTCGCCGTCGCGATCGATGAGTTCTTAAAGGCTCGCCTCGACGCCAAGCTCGAAAAGCTCGCCAACGATGACCCCAAGCGCGATGAACTCATCGCCCAGCACACCCGCCCGACCTGGCTAGCCGACGCGGCGCGGCGGGTGGCGCAGATTCAGGCCGTCACCCATGCGCTCAAGCCGATGCACCCGGATGCGCGCGGCACCAACCTTTACTGCGCCCCCGGATCCCTGCCGGCGCACGCCGAAGTCGGCAGCCACGTACTAGGCCCGCACTTCGACGGCGATGTGGTCGGCAATGCCGCAGCGCTCGACGTCTACAAGCTGCTCAAGCTGGAAATCGACGGCCACAGCCTGCTGCACTGGCTGCAGGCCGGCGATGCAGACGCGCTGGCCGCACTGGACGATGACACCACCACCGCCCAAGCCTGGGCTGACGCCTTCACCGGCATCACCCGCCCCCGCAGCACCTCGGCCGCCTCTCATCCGCTGGCCAAGCAGCTTTACTGGATGATCGGCGACGACGCCGCCGATGACCGCCACTACCACCTACTCGCGCCGCTGTATGCCAGCTCCCTCGCCCACGCCGTCTTCCTGCGCATCGAGGACGACCGCTTCGGTGAAGCCGCCAAGGCCGCACGCCAGGCCCGGCGCGACGGCGAGGACCATGCCAGCGGTTACCGCGACTACCCCGGCCTCGCGGTGCAGAAGCTGGGAGGCACCAAGCCGCAGAACATCAGCCAGCTGAACAGCGAACGCCGCGGCGGCAACTACCTTCTCGCCTCACTGCCACCACAGTGGCGAGCCAGAACGCTTAGCCCGCCCTTGCGCACCGAAAGCGTCTTCCCCCGCTTCGGCCGCCAGCCCGAGGTGCGCAAGACCGTCCGCGAATTGCGTGACTTCCTGCGAAGTGACCCGCCTTCGACGCTGGAAACCCGTCAGCGCCGTGAGGCACTGGTAGATGACTTGATCGACGCCCTGGTGGCCTACGCTCAGCCGCTGCAGGAAGAACTGCCGGCCGGCTGGAGCGCCGACGCCGATTGCCGCCTGGAAGCCTGCGAACGCCTCTGGCTGGACCCGGGCCGTGCCAGCGAGGAAGCCGGCGATGCCGCCTTCGCGGCGGATTGGCAGTTCATGGACTGGCCGGCGGATATCGGCAACCGTTTCGCCAACTGGCTCAACCACCAGCTCGACCGCCTGCTGCCGGTCGGCGACGTGGAAGCCCGCCAATGGGAAACCGAACTGCTGCTGCACAGCCGCTGGGCTGACCAACTGCACCGCCAGCGGCGCGAGGCGGAAGCGCCCACCGCCATCCCAACCAGGAGGACACGCTGATGCATTCGGCCGCTTCCCGCCTGCCAGCCAGCCAGGGGCTGCTCATCCTGCCGCGTCTGCGAGTCCAGAACGCCAACGCCATCTCCAGTCCGCTCACCCACGGCTTTCCGGCCATGAGCGCCTTCCTCGGCCTGATGTGGGCGCTGGCCCGCCGGCTGGAACCGCAAGACCTGCCGCTGACGCTGGACAGCGTTGGCGTGATCTGCCACGACTTCGACGAACAGACCACCGACGCTGGCTACACCCGCGCCTTCCGTCTCACCCGCAACCCGGTGGACAAGAGCGGCGCCACCGCCGCCATCGTCGAAGAAGGCCGCATTCACCTCGACATCACCCTGGTGTTTGGCGTCACCGGCGGCTGCGTGGATCTGGATGCCGGGGCACGTCAGACCATCGCTGCACAGGTGGCGGATACCCTTGCCGGCCTGCGCATCGCTGGCGGCAGCGTGCTCCCCGTCGGCCGCGCCAGCTGGAAACAGACGCCCGAACTGCTGCCGCTGGCCGACAACGCCGAGGAGGCGCGCAAGCAGTTCCGCCGACTACGCCGGCGTTTGCTGCCCGGCTTCGCGCTGGTGTGCCGCGACGATCTGCTGCAGGCCCGGCTCCACACCCTGCAACAGGAGCAAGCCACGGCCACTCCACTCGACGCGCTGCTGGATCTCGCGAGTTTCCACTGGCGGCCGCAAGCGCCGGAGGCGGAAGCCCCCGCCACGCCAGGCGGAAAACAAGCCTGGGCACCAGTGGAACGACCCGGCTGGATCGTGCCGATTCCAGTGGGCTACGGCGCGCTCTCACCGCTGCAGGCCGCCGGCAGCGTCGCCAATGCACGCGACAGTCACACCCCTTTCCGCTTCGTCGAGAGCCTCTACTCAATCGGCGAGTGGCTGGGGCCGCATCGGCTGCAATCCCACGACCAACTGCTGTGGTACGGCGATAGCAACCCCGACAGTGGCCTCTACCGCTGCCGCAACGATTACGCCCTCTCCCTTCAAGCCTGAAGTCCCGATACGCAAGGAAACCGCCATGACGCTCAAGACCGCCTCCGTCCTCGCCTTCGAACGCAAGCTCGACCCCTCCGACGCCATCTTCGCCGCTGGCACCTGGGCAGACCGCGACGACGACCGCCGCTGGGCAGCAATGCCGCCGCGCGAGAAATCCGTACGCGGCACCATCTCCAACCGCCTCAAGACCAAGGACCAGGACCCCGCCAAGCTCGACGCCGCCATCGAGAACCCCAACCTGCAGACGGTCGACGTCGCCGCGCTCCCCAGCGATGCCGACACCCTGCGGGTGAGCTTCACCCTGCGGGTGCTCGGCGGCACTGGCAAACCCTCCGCCTGCAACGACGCCGACTACCAGCGCAAGCTGCAGGAAACGGTGAGTGCTTACACCGCGGCCAACGGCTTTCTTGAACTCGCCCGCCGCTACGCTTTCAACCTCGCCAATGGCCGCTTCCTGTGGCGCAACCGCATCGGCGCGGAACAGGTGGAAGTGCACGTGACCCAACTGGTCGGCGGCGAAACCAAGGCAAGCTGGACCTTCGACGCCCTCTCGCTGCCGCTGCGCCACTTCGACACCCCGGCAGAAACGGCAAAGCCGCTGGGCGAACTCGCCGACGTCATCGCCGGCGGGCTGGCCGGCGAGCATCACGTGCTGCTCCGCGTCGTGGCCTTCGTGCGCATGGGCGCCGGGCAAGAAGTATTCCCCTCGCAGGAACTCATCCTGGACCGCGGCCGCGGCAGCAAGAGCAAGACGCTGTACGAGGTGGACGGCACCGCCGGCCTGCACTCGCAGAAGGTGGGCAACGCCCTGCGCACCATAGACACCTGGTACACGACCGAAGGCGGAGACACCGCCGGCCTCGGTCCCATCGCCGTGGAGCCCTACGGCTCCGTCACCACCGAAGGCAAGGCCTACCGCCAGCCCAAGGACAAGATGGACTTCTACTCCCTGCTGGACAATTGGGTGCTCAAGGACAAGGCGCCAGCGCTGGAGCAACAACACTTCGTCATCGCCACCCTGGTGCGCGGTGGCGTGTTCGGCGAGGCCGGCTGACCATGGACCGCTACCTGGAAATCCGCCTGCTGCCAGACCCGGAGTTCCCGCCAGCCACCCTGCTCAACGCCCTGTTCGCCAAGCTGCACCGCGGCCTGGTGGCACACGGCGCCGGCGACATCGGCGTCAGCTTTCCGGAAGCGGGTAACGGCAGGCATACACTCGGGCAACGCCTGCGCCTGCATGGCAGCGCTGCCGCCCTGGAGCAGCTCATGCAATTGAACTGGTTGCAGGGCATGCGGGACCACGTCGAGGTGGGCGAACATCGCGCCACGCCGAAGGACGCCGCCCACCGCGTAGTGCGCCGCATCCAGGCCAAGAGCAACCCGGAGCGCCTTCGGCGCCGCCTCCTCAAGCGCACCCCAGGCATGGATGCGCAGACCGCGGCACAGCGCATCCCCGACAGCGCCGCGGAGCAGCTGAACCTGCCCTTCATCGCCCTCGCCAGCAGCAGCAGCCGGCAACGCTTCCCGCTCTTCATCGAGCATGGGCCACTACAGAAAGAAGCCAGTCCCGGCCCCTTCAACGCCTACGGGCTCAGCCCCACCTCCACAATCCCCTGGTTCTGACCCTTTTTTTTCGACGACCGCCCCCGTCCAATGAAATCAATCACTTGGACGGGGCGTTATTTTTTGGGTTTTGTTCGCAGGAGATGCGTTCTTTCTTTAAAAATCAGCGAACTCTGGACGTTTCTCTCTACTTCACTGCCGCACAGGCAGCTCAGAAATTGAGGCGCAGCAGCGCCTGCCGCTCCAGCGTCTTCACTGCCGCACAGGCAGCTCAGAAATTGTGGTCGCCGGCGAAGATGTGGGTGACGTTCTTCACTGCCGCACAGGCAGCTCAGAAATAGCTGCCTGGGCGGAGAAGCCGACGCAAACCCTTCACTGCCGCACAGGCAGCTCAGAAAAACTCCCACCACTTCTCCCCTGCCTCTTCCAGCTTCACTGCCGCACAGGCAGCTCAGAAATTTACGCCTCCGCAAACATCGGTCGTTTTCAGCTTCACTGCCGCACAGGCAGCTCAGAAATGACGATTCCGCGTTTTTCCGCTTCGTCTAAGCTTCACTGCCGCACAGGCAGCTCAGAAAAGCGGGAAACAGCAGATCTTGCGACTCCCAACCTTCACTGCCGCACAGGCAGCTCAGAAATGTTTCGGGTGGCGCCGCCCCTCCGCCCTCGTCTTCACTGCCGCACAGGCAGCTCAGAAATGCGGGGATCTGGTCAAAATGGTCCACCGCCGACTTCACTGCCGCACAGGCAGCTCAGAAATTAGCCCCAGAAGCTGGCAACGGATAAAGCTGCTTCACTGCCGCACAGGCAGCTCAGAAATATTGAGTTGTTCGGCAAGATTATTGTCCTTGCTTCACTGCCGCACAGGCAGCTCAGAAATGAGCCTGAGCCGCCGCGAGTTCGGAGCGCAGCTTCACTGCCGCACAGGCAGCTCAGAAATGAGTCGCCCAGGCGTTGCGGCAACTCTCCTCCTTCACTGCCGCACAGGCAGCTCAGAAAATGTAGCGCATGACGCCGCCGCGCTCGCTCTTCTTCACTGCCGCACAGGCAGCTCAGAAAGTTTGCAAGACTGGCCGGACTGCCGGCGACAACTTCACTGCCGCACAGGCAGCTCAGAAAAGCCCGTTAACGTGATTGTCACGAAAATAGGTCTTCACTGCCGCACAGGCAGCTCAGAAATGGTCAGAACCCGTGCAAGTCTCGCCACTACCCTTCACTGCCGCACAGGCAGCTCAGAAAACTCGGACAAGGTATTCCCGGCAACGGCGAACCTTCACTGCCGCACAGGCAGCTCAGAAATTCGGATCAACTTTAAGCGCAGCCAACAAACGCTTCACTGCCGCACAGGCAGCTCAGAAAGTGGCCGTCCGCCGAAAGCTGGTGGGCCGATGCTTCACTGCCGCACAGGCAGCTCAGAAAAAGCTTCGGCGAGCTGAGGCAGCACTTGCCCACTTCACTGCCGCACAGGCAGCTCAGAAATGCACCTTCTTGATGTATTTGTCCGGCTGGCCCTTCACTGCCGCACAGGCAGCTCAGAAATCAAAACGCCCCGTTGTCGCACCACCTGATGACTTCACTGCCGCACAGGCAGCTCAGAAATATGGTTAATCGTGATTGTCACGATAAATACACTTCACTGCCGCACAGGCAGCTCAGAAATGGAACTGTTGGGCTGCGATACGCATGGCGATCTTCACTGCCGCACAGGCAGCTCAGAAAATCGCGTGCGGTGGGGTGGATCAAGTACAAGTCTTCACTGCCGCACAGGCAGCTCAGAAATGGAGCAAAGGCAGGCTCACGCAAGCGTGCTTCTTCACTGCCGCACAGGCAGCTCAGAAACAAATCAGGCTGCGGCGGCTGTGCAGCGGCTGCTTCACTGCCGCACAGGCAGCTCAGAAATAACTAATCTTTCATAAGCCCGCTTACGAGATCTTCACTGCCGCACAGGCAGCTCAGAAAAGTGCCTCTACGCGGCCGCGCAATCGGTCGGCCTTCACTGCCGCACAGGCAGCTCAGAAATACTCAGACGGCAAAGCCGAAACGCTGACGCTCTTCACTGCCGCACAGGCAGCTCAGAAATTGATCTGCATAGGCTTTTTCTGGTGCCGTCACTTCACTGCCGCACAGGCAGCTCAGAAATGCGCGAAGCAGGCGTTCCGGAGATCGAAATACTTCACTGCCGCACAGGCAGCTCAGAAAGGTTGCCGATCCAGCCGATTAGGCCGATCAGGCTTCACTGCCGCACAGGCAGCTCAGAAATGAAAACCCAGCACTTCACGGTGACGGCGCGCCTTCACTGCCGCACAGGCAGCTCAGAAAATGTGCAACCGCACCCTGCAAGACGCCCGCCTCTTCACTGCCGCACAGGCAGCTCAGAAAATGCGCAAACGGGATAACGAAGCAAAGCTTGCCTTCACTGCCGCACAGGCAGCTCAGAAAGCTACCGGACTGGCACAACACCAGCTGATATTCTTCACTGCCGCACAGGCAGCTCAGAAAAGGCCGCCGAAGCGCTCGGCGTCACCCCCACCACTTCACTGCCGCACAGGCAGCTCAGAAAAGCAACAACCCGTCCACCGGCTGGGTAGCGCCCTTCACTGCCGCACAGGCAGCTCAGAAACTCCACGCCGGGCACCGCCGACAGCAGCGTCTCTTCACTGCCGCACAGGCAGCTCAGAAAATCCGGCCCTGAGAGCGCGGGGTCATTGCCCGCTTCACTGCCGCACAGGCAGCTCAGAAATACGAGTTCCCGACGCGCGGACGCAATCTGATCTTCACTGCCGCACAGGCAGCTCAGAAAACCCTTGCCTTCAGTCGCCGAGGTGGATTCAACTTCACTGCCGCACAGGCAGCTCAGAGAGAGCCGGCCGGCAGCGACAAGCTGCCCGAGCCCTTCACTGCCGCGTGGGCAGCCTAGAAGCAGCCTTTCCCGAACTCGGTGCCGGCGGCATTCACTACCGAACAGCCACTTGGAAAACCGCGGTTTAAACAGCAACCGGGCAAACGCCTGCCATTACCCGGGCCTCGAAAACCGGAAGACACGGCGCCGCCCGCATGGCGGCTGGCAGCGGGCCAGCGCGCCGCCGTGCTGCGGGCGGCGCCGGCGAAGGCCACGGGCTTACTTCAACCCGGCCAGATAATCAGCCATGGTGTCGATGTTCTGCGCGCCCAGGCGGGTGACCGCCGCCGTCATCGGCGCGTAGATGCGCTCGCCGGACTGGGTGAGGTAACGGCGCAGACTGCGGCGGATGTACTCCGGCTGCTGGCCGGCGAGGCGGGGGAAGGTTTCGGCGCCGCGCGCATCCGGCTGGTGGCAGGTGGCGCACAGTTGGGCGAACAGCTCCGCGCCCCTGGCGGTTCCCGGCGGGCCGGACGGCAGCGGGCGAGCGGCGGCGTAGTAGCTGGCGATGGCGGCCTTGTCGCGCTCGCTCAGCACCTTCATCAGGCCCTGCATGAATTCATCTTTGCGCCGGCCGCTGAGGAAGGCCTCGATTTGGCCCAGCAGGTAGGCCGGGTTCTGCGCCGCCAGGTTGGGCACTTCCGGGTAGCGGCTGATGCCGCCGTCGCCATGGCAGTTGGCGCAGAAGAAGGCGGCCTTGCCGCCCTCCTCCGCCAGCACCCTGGCCTGCGCGGGATCGCCCGCCGCGCGAGCGAGGATGGCGCTGGCCTTGTCGGACAAGGCCGGCAGTGCCGTCGAGGGCGCGGCGGCCGGGTTCTGGGGGGCCGGCGCGGCGGCCTGGGCGGGAACGGCGAGGGCTGCGAGCAGGAGTGCAGCGGCGAGCGGCAGTGCAGCGGCCGCGCGAATCCGGGCGGCAATGGGGAGCATGAGGCTTAACTCCGGGCCACACATGCGACCCTGTTCATGACGACGTTGTTATCCGCTGCAAGGCTAGCACCGCTGATTCGCCCTCAGCGTGACCGGCGTCACGCCGCGCGGTCGATCATCACATAGCGCTTCTTCACCGTCTCCAGCACTTCGAATACGCCGGTGAAGCCGGCCGGTATCACGCAGGCCTCGCCCGGCCCGAACTCCCGCGCCACGCCCTGCTCGTCGGTGATGCGGAGGCGGCCTTCCAGCACCTGGAAGAATTCATGGCGGCCGGGGTGGAAGCGGATGCGCCAGGCACCCGGCTCGCAGGCCCAGTCGCCGATGGAGAGGGCGCCCGCGTCGGCGGCGTAGCGCTCGGCGGTGAGCCGGCGCGGTGGCGTGCCGATGGCGCGCTCCGGCGCGGGGCGGTCTTCGACCGCGGCGGGGGCGGCGTCGGCGAAGGCGATCAAGGCGGGATGGGGCATGGCGTTAACTCCGGCGGGATTCAATGAAAGCAGCAGGCGAAGCGCCGCCTGCGGCGCGTTCGGCGCGACAGCAACCAGACGCGCTTATTCAGTCTGCAAGCAAGTGCATCGCACGGCACCGGCTGCTGGCGCGCAGCGTCGTCCGGGAAGCGGCTCAGACGAACACCGGCTCCGCCTCCAGCGCGACGCCGAACAGGCGCTGCACGTCGGCCTGGATGGCGGCGGCCAGCCGGCGTACGTCGGCGCCGGTGGCGCCGCCGCGGTTGACCAGCACCAGCGCCTGGCGCTCGAAGCAGCCGACCGGGCCGAGGTCGCGCCCCTTCCAGCCAGCCTGTTCGATCAGCCAGCCGGCGGCGAGTTTGTGGCTGCCGTCCGGCTGCGGATAGTGCGGCAGCGCCGGGTGGCTCTCGGCGAGGCCGCGCCAGGCGGCCTCATCCACCACCGGGTTCTTGAAGAAGCTGCCGGCGTTGCCGATCTGCGCCGGGTCGGGCAACTTGCGCTGGCGGATGGCGACCACCGCGTCCGACACCTGCAGCGGCGTTGGCTGCGTCAGCCCCCGTGCCTGCAACTCGGCGGCGACGTCGGCGTAGCGCGCCAGCGGCTGCCAGTGGCGCGGCAGGCGGAAGCGCACGCGGGTGACCAGCCAGCGGCCCGGCTGGTGCTTGAACACGCTGTCGCGGTAACCGAAGCGGCAGTCGGCGCGCTCGAAGCGGCGCGGCGGGCCGCCGTGCAGGTCCAGCGCGTCCAGCGAATCGAAACGCTCCGCCATCTCCAGCCCGTAGGCGCCGATGTTCTGGATGGGCGCGGCGCCGACGGTGCCGGGAATCAGCGACAGGTTCTCCAGTCCGCCCCAGCCCTGCTCCAGCGTCCAGCGCACGAAGCCGTGCCAGTTTTCGCCGGCGCCGGCTTCGACGATGCGGGCATCGCCCTCCTCTGCGATCAGCCGGCGGCCACGCACCGCGAGCTTGAGCACCACACCGGGGAAGTCGCCATCCAGCACCAGGTTGCTGCCACCGCCCAGCACCAGCCGCGGCAGACCGCGCAGTTCCGGGGCGGCGAGTTCGGCGGGCAGGCGGTCAGCCTCGTCCACCTCCAGCAGGAAGGCGGCGCGGCCGGGCAGGCCGAAGGTATTGAGCGGCTGCAGGTCGGCGTTGCGGATCACGAGGCCAGCCCGTCCGGCGGCGCGATGGGGAAGCAACGGTCGTAACAGTAGTTGAAGGCGAAGGCGTAGAGCACGTAGGCGCTGGCGAGGCCGAGGTCGGCCAGCAGCGCTTCCAGCCAGCCCATGCCGGTCCAGTGCATGATCACCGGCAGGCTCATCATCAGCAGGCCGCCTTCGAAGCCGACGGCGTGGCCGCAGCGCAGCGCGAACGGCCGGCGGTCGGCAGTACGGCCGGTGAGGCGGCCCTCCACCCAGTCGAAGCAGGTGTTATAGGCGGCATTCCACAGCGCCGCGATCAGCGCGATGGCGGCCAGCAGGCCGAGGGATTCCACCAGCGGCACGCCGCTGGCCCAGGTGAAGGGCGGGGTGATCAGCAGCAGGCCGCCGATCTCGAAAAGGGCGACCTGGCGGGCGCGGTCGGCCAGGGAACGGAGCTTGGGCTGCGGCGAAGACACGGGAACAACCAAGGAAGCGGGGCAACAAAGAGAGCGGAAGATAGAGCGGCTTCGCCGGGAAGGCAAATTGTGCAACGCAACAAGAAATTCCCGGAAAGCCGCCTCCTTGGGTTACAATATTTGCACAAATATTGTTGAGAGCCGCTGGCCTTTCCCTCTTGTCCCCGCAACGGCGGCGACCCTGGCGCCAGCGGTATCCGTGCCGCGGCCGCCCCTTCCTCCGGCCGCGGCAGTGCTGCCGGCCTCCTCCGCATCGCCAGTGCCGGCAGTCCAGTTG
Source organism: Azoarcus sp. TTM-91 (assembly GCF_012911025.1). GTDB lineage: Bacteria > Pseudomonadota > Gammaproteobacteria > Burkholderiales > Rhodocyclaceae > Azoarcus. The sequence continues at coordinate 32,266 of NZ_WUEI01000030.1, forward strand.
CGGCGACGCGCCTTCACCGGCGACGGCGCCGGAAGGAGCGAACCGCCCATGCTGCCCCTGTTGTTGCCCATCGGCTCCCTGCTCGTCGGCATTGCCCTGCTGCTGCTGGGCACCGGCCTGCTCAATACCGTGCTCGCGCTGCGCGGCACGCAGGAAGGCTTCTCCGACATCACGCTGGGGCTGATCGGCTCCGGTTACTTCCTCGGCTTCTTCCTCGGCACCTATGTGGCGCCGCCGGTGATACGCCGCCTGGGGCATGTGCGCGCCTTCGCCTTCTTCGCCGCCGCCACGGCGAGCTTCATGTTGCTGCACGCGCTGATCGTCAATGCGGCGTTCTGGATCGTGCTGCGGGTGGCGATGGGCATCAGCCTGGTCGGGCTGTACACCGTGATCGAGAGCTGGCTGAACGGGCAGGCGCCGCCGGAGCGGCGCGGGCAGATCTTCGCCGTCTACATGGCGGTGAACCTGGGCGCGCTGGCGCTGGCGCAGCAGTTGCTGCACATCGCGCCGCCCAGCGAGTTCACCCTGTTCGCGGTGGCGGCCATCTTCGTCTGCCTGGCGATGATGCCGGTGACCGCCACCCGCCAGGCGCCGCCGCAGCTGCCGCACACGCCGCGGTTGCAGCTGCGCCAGCTGTGGGCGGCGGCGCCGGTGGCCTGTGCCGGCGCGCTGCTCTCCGGCCTGGCGATGGGCGCCTTCTGGGGCATGAGCGCGGTGTACGGCGGCCGCATCGGGCTGGACGACAGCGGCATCGCGTTGTTCATGACCTTCGCCATTCTCGGCGGCGCCGCGCTGCAATGGCCGATAGGCCGCTTCTCCGACAGCACCGACCGCCGCCTGGCGCTGGGCTGGGTGGCCGCGGCCGCCGCCGCCGCCGGCGTGCTGATGGCGCTGCTGGGCCTGGCCGGCAAGGCGGTGCTGGTGGGCGCCTTCCTGTTCGGCGGCGCCGCCTTCTCCATCTACCCCATCGTGGTCGCCCACCTGGTGGATCACCTCTCGCATGAGGACATCCTCTCCGGCAGCGCCGGCCTGTTGCTGCTGCACGGCGTGGGAGCGGCCATAGGCCCGACGCTGGCCGGCCTGCTGATGGGCTGGCTGGGGCCGGCGGCGCTGCCTGTCTATTTCACCTGCATGCTCACTCCGCTGGCTGCCTACGCGCTGATGCAGGCGCGCCGCACCACGGACGTGATCGTCGATGAACCCGCGCACTGCATGCCCATGGTGCGCACCTCGCCAACCGTACTGGAGATGATGACCCCGGCCGAGGAGCCGCACGCCGCCCCGGGCGGCGCCGGTTCCTGAGCGGCCGTCCGCCCTTTTTCACCCACTTACCCCTGACTCATGTCGGCCCTCGCGTCGGCTTCACCGAAAGGAGAGAACCGCCATGCTGCTTGCAACCGATCTCGACGGCACCTTCCTCGCCGGACACCCGGAAAACCGCCAGCGCCTCTATCAACTCATCACCGCCCACCCGGAGATCAAGCTGGTGTTCGTCACCGGCCGGGGGCTGGAAGGGGTGCTGCCGATTCTCTCGGACCCCACCATTCCCATCCCCGATTACATCGTCTGCGACGTCGGCGGCACCGTGGTCGATGGCCGCAGCCAGGCCGCGGTGCAGCCGCTGCAGGCCGGCATAGACGCCCGCTGGCCGGGGGAGCAGGTCATCGCCGAGGCGATGGCGCGGTTCCCGCGGCTGGAGCGCCAGGAGGTGCCACAGCAGCGGCGCTGCTCCTATTTCTGCGATGCCGACGCCATCGACCCGGAGATCCACGCGGCAGCCGCCGGCCTGGGCTGCGAAGTGCTCTACTCTGCCGGCCGCTACCTGGACATCCTGCCCGCCGGGGTGAACAAGGGCAGCACACTGCGGGCGCTGGTGGAACACCTGGGCCTGGACCCGGACGATGTGCTGGTGGCCGGCGACACCCTAAACGACCTCTCGATGTACGAGCAGGGCTTCATCGGTGTCTGCGTCGGCGAGTCCGAACCAGCGCTGCTGGACGCCACCCGCGACCGCGCCCGCGTGCTGCACTCCGTGCATACCGGCTGCGGCGGCATCCTCGAAGCCATCGGCCATTTCGGCTTCCTCGGCCCACAGGGCATAGACGCCGAGCTGCGGGCGATGGACGAGCCGGGCAAGGCCGACCTGGTGATGGTCTATCACCGCCTGCCCTACGAGGAGGCCTGGGAGAACGGCCACCTGGCACGCCGCCGGCCCAGCTCGCCCAACGGCATCATCCCCACGCTGCTGAGCTTCTTCGGCGACGGCAAGCGCGGCTCCTGGGTCGCCTGGGCCATCCAGGACCCGAAGCACGCGGTGCCCTTCGAGACCCACACCGAGGTGGACCGCGAGCGCTACCCGGAGCTGGTATGCGCCCGGGTGCCGCTGCAGCGCGAGGATGTAGACATCTTCTACAAGCGCTTTTCCAAGGAAGCCTTCTGGCCGACCCTGCACACCTTCTGGGAGCGTGCCCGCTTCCGCGAGGAAGACTGGGCGGTGTTCCTCAAGGTGAACCGCCTGTTCGCCGAGCGCACCGCGATGGAAGCGGCCGAGGGCGCGGTGGTGTGGCTGCACGACTACAACCTGTGGATGGTGCCGGCCTACCTGCGCGAGTTGCGGCCGGACCTGAAGATCGCCTTCTTCCACCACACCTACTTCCCCTCCGCCGACGTGTTCAACGTGCTGCCGTGGCGGCGCGACATCGTCGGCAGCCTGCTGCAGTGCGACTACATCGGCTTCCACATCCCGCGCCAGGCGGAGAACTTCGTGGACGTCGCCCGCGGCGTAGCCCCGCTCAAGGTGCTGGAAACCAAGGCCTGCGCGCCGCGCTACCTCACCTATGGCTGCGCGGTCGGGCTGGACGAGGTGAGCACCGCCATCGAGGTGCACGGCCGCCGCATCGGCCTCGGCGCCCATCCCGTGGGGCTGGACGTCGGCCGCGTGCAGCAGGTGCTGGACAACCCGGAAACCACAGGCCGCATGGCGCAGATGCGCGCCGAGCTGGCCGGCGTGCGCGTCATCCTGTCGGTGGAGCGGCTGGACTACACCAAGGGCACGCTGGAGAAGCTGCTGGCCTTCGAGAAGCTGATGGACGATCACCCGGAGCTGCAGGGCCGGGTGCAGCTGGTGACGGTATGCGTGCCGGCGGCCAAGGAAATGCGCATCTACGATGAGCTGCAGGTGAACATCGAGCAAGCGGTGGGCCGCATCAACGGCCGCTTCTCCCGCGTCGGCTGGACACCGGTGCAGTTCTTCTTCCGCGCCCTGCCCTTCGAGGAGGTGGTGGCCTGGTATGCGATGGCCGACGTGATGTGGATCACCCCGCTGCGCGACGGCCTCAACCTGGTGGCCAAGGAATACGTCGCCACCCAGGGCCTCACCAACGGCCGCGGCGTGCTGGTGCTGTCCGAATTCGCCGGCGCCGCCGCCGAGCTGCATGGCGCGCTGCTCACCAATCCGCATGACCTCGCCGACCTGGAGGCCAAGCTGTACAGCGGCATCGCCATGAACACCGCCGAGGCCGAAGCGCGGCTGCGCGGCCTGTTCGCCATCGTCCAGCACAACGACATCCACCGCTGGGGGCAGGACTTCCTCGACGCGGTGGACGCCAGCGTGGCCGCCACCGTTACGCCAGAAGCGCTGGCTGCGCCGGTGGCGGCGGGCGACTCCAGCGCGAGCGCTGCCGCGCTGCGCACCGCGGCCTGAAGGGGCACCGCGCCGCCGGTCGCGGACCGGCGGGCGGGCACGGGCTGCGGAAAACACCCTCGCCGCGGCAAGGCGGCGGACGTGCCCGGCGGCAAGCGCAACCGCGCTTTGATCGCCGGCCTGCCGCGCCCGAAAAGACAAAAGCGCATCCCCAGCCAGATCGGGGATGCGCTTTTCGTCGATGCCCGCGGCGGACGCCGCCCGGCGGAGACGGCCCCGCCGGCACACTTGCGCCTTAGTACAAGGGCACCCGCTCCAGCGCCACCAGCGCAGCGGCGATGTTGCGCCTGGCCGCCCCCTCGTTGGCCAGCCGCAGCCGCGCCATGCCGTCCAGCGTATCCAGCGGCGTCGTGGTGTAACTGCTGCGTATGGTCTGCTTCCACACCTCGGCGCCGCTCACCTGGTCGGTAAGGCTGTAGCTCACCTCCATCTCCACCTTGGTCCGCAGCGCGAACCAGGGCTGATCCAGGTTCACGATCACCGCCTGCAGGCCGTAGCCGCTGGCCTCGCCCTGCTCCAGCCGCCGGAACACGCCGGCATCCAGCAAGGAACGGCCGAGCGCGGCGGCGAAATCCTCGTCCGCGATGCTGGAGGGCCCCAGCTGCGAGGTCTGCCGCCCGCCGAGCACGCTGATGCGCACGCCCTGGCTGCTGCGTTTGGCCTCGGCCGCTGGCGTCAACCGCACCGCCATCGCGCCGGGATCGGCCGGCGTGGCACAGGCGGCCAGCATGGAGGCGGCGAGCAGCGTCGTCAGCACGGTCTGGATCTTCATGGCGGCACCTTCCCCTGTTCGCGGTTCAGTGGCGGAAGCGGGTCAGCGCTTCGCGCAGCTGACTGGCCAGCTGCTGCAGCTGGCGCACGTCGGCGGAGTTGTTCTCGGCGATGGCGTTGGTTTCCTCCGCCATCTGGGCGATGCGCTCCACCGCGCGGGCAATCTCCTGGCTGGCGGCGCTCTGCTCGCGCGTGCCGTCGGCAATGCTCTGCACCACGCTCACCGCGCGGCCGGTACGCTCATCGATGGCCTCCAACGCACTACCGGCCTGGCGCGCCAGCTCCACGCCCTTGCCGACGCGATCGCGCACCGATTCCATGCGGGTGGCCGCGCCCTGGGTATCGGCGACGATGGCAGCGATGGTGCGGCCGATTTCCTCGGTGGACACCGCGGTGCGCTCGGCCAGCTTGCGCACTTCGTCCGCCACCACCGCGAAGCCACGCCCCTGCTCGCCGGCGCGGGCGGCCTCGATGGCGGCGTTCAAGGCCAGCAGATTGGTCTGCTCGGCGATCTCGCGGATCACCCCGACCACCGCCGAGATCTGCTTGGACCGCTCGCCCAGCGCCAGCACCGCATCCGCCGTGTGGCGCACGTCCTCGGCGATGGTCTCCATCTCCGAGGACGTGCGGCCCACCACCTGGTGACCGTCGTGGCTGCTCGCCAGCGCTTCCTCGCTCATCGCCGAAGCCTCGCGGGCGTTGTCCGCCACCTGGCTGATGCTCACCGACAGCTCCTCGACCGAGGCCGCCATGCCGGAGGCCGCCTGCGACTGGCTGCCGGCACTCTCCAGCAGGCCGGTGGAGCCCTCGTCCAGCCGACGGGCTGAGCCGCCCACCTCTTCCGCCGCCCGCGACACCTCGCCCACCAGTTCGCGCATCTGCGCCACCGTGGTGTTCAGCGCCGCGCCCAGCTGGCGCAGCTCGTTGGCGCTGCGGCCGTCGGCATCCGGCACGCTCACCTGCAGGTTGCCGCGCCCCAGCTCCACCACCGCGCTCACCACCCCGCCCAGCGGCCGCAGCCGGCGCGCCACCAGCCAGGCCAGCACCAGCGCGATCACCAGCAGGCCGCCCACGCTCACCCCGGCCAAGATCCAGCGCAGGCGCACGCTCTCCTGCAGGAACTCGTCGGTCCAGCTACCCACCGTCACCTGGAAATTCCACGGCCTGGACCAGCCGACCACCGCCAGCCGCTCGCGCAGCGTGCTGCCGTCCGGCCACAGGTACTGCCGGGTGCCGCCTTCGAAACGCATGTTCTCCTCGGCAGAGCGGCGCGCCTCGCCGGCAGGCACCACCTCGCCGATGATCTTGCCCTGGAATTTCGGATGGACGACGAACTCGCCTATCGTGTCCGGGTTGCCGCTGGGCCGGGCGATCACCACATAGCCGGTCTTGCCGGCGACGACGCTGCCATAGAGCTTGCGGATACGCTCCATCTCGGCATCCAGGCCGATGCGCACCGACAGCCCGCCGAACACCCGGCCGGCACCATCCTTCAGCGGCAGCATATTGCTGAAGAAATACTCGCCGTTGCGCACCACCAGCCCCTGGTAGGTTTCGCCGCTGCGCAGCGCCTTCGCCACCGGGTCGTCGTCCGGCAGCGGCACGCCGTCCAGGTAGCGGCCGTCCTTCTGCAGCAGCGTGGCCGCGCGGTAGACCTTGCCTTCGACCAGCAGCAGCACGGCCGAATCATCGCCGGTGAGGCGGCGGAAACGTTCCAGCATGGCGTGGTCGCCATTGACGATGGCGCCGTTCAGGCTGATGGCCGGCAATTCCGCCTCGCCGGTCGCCACCCGGCTGTCGCTCACCGTGAATTCGCCGCCGAGGAACTGGCGGAAGAAATTCACCTGGCGCATGCCGCGCGTCTTTACGCTCTCGAACTCGCTGTCGAGCGCGCCGGTGATCAGCTTCATTTCGTTTTCCAGCTCCAGCCTGGACTGCCCCAGGGAAGCGCGCTCGGTGAGCAGCGAGGTCAGACCTATCATCGCCGCGAACACCACGACGAGCAGCGCTACCGCCGGCAACAGGATCTGCCGTCCGACCGAATAATCCCGATACTGCATTTTTGCTCCCCTCTGTAGCGCTTTTCCGGTTTCACCCGCCTTCGTCATCTATGCCGAAAGGCCGATCCAATCGGCTCTGGCCGGGCTCTGGAACGAATATCGGCCGGCGGCCGGCGAGCCCAAGCATACCGCTACCCAATGTGGGCAGATAGTGCGACGCAGCGGCAGAATCACGACCGGTATAGGATGTCGCCTGCGCGCGGCAGCCGCGCCCGAAAGGAACGCAACAGAGGATGGAAAAGCAAATGCGCGTGCTACTGGTCGAAGACGACGCCGAACTGGCCGAAGGCATTTGTGCCTTCCTGCAGGGGCAGGGCGACATCATCGAAGTGGAAAACGACGGCATGGCGGCGGACCGCCGGCTGCAGCAGGAAAACTTCGACTTCGCCCTGGTGGATGTCGGCCTGCCGGGGCTGGGCGGCTACGAAGTGGTGCGCCGCATCCGCAACCGCAAACAGGCGCTGCCTGTGATCATCATCACCGCCCGCGACGCCCTCGACGACCGCATCTACGGCCTGGACCTGGGCGCCGACGACTACCTCGCCAAACCCTTCCAGCTCGCCGAACTCACCGCCCGCATGCGCGCGGTGCTGCGCCGCGGCGGCCACACCGAGACCCAACGCATCGCCTTCGGCCCGCTGACGCTGGACACCGAAGGCCGCCTCGCCGAACTGGAGGGCCAGCCGCTGGCCCTCACCGCGCGCGAATGGGAGCTGCTGGAAGCATTGGCCACCGCCGACGGCCGCACCGTGCCCAAGGAGAAACTGCAGGCGGAGGGCAGCGGCAACGCGGTGGAGGTCTACATCTCCCGCCTGCGCCCGCGGCTGGAACCCGCCGGCCTGCTGATCCGCACCGTGCGCGGCTTCGGCTACCGCCTGGAGCTGGCCAACCCGCCACGCCCCAATGCAGGCTAGTCTCGCCCGCAACATCCTGCGGGCGCTGGCCTGGCCAACGCTCATTCCCCTGTTCGCCGCCGGCGGCCTGAGCTACTTCGTCGCCCAGGACGTCATCAACAACACCTACGACCAGAACCTGCTCAACCTCGCCCACGGCCTCGCCACCCATCTGAGCGACGACGAGACCGGGCCGGTGCTGTCGCTGTCGCCGGAAGCGGAGACGGTGCTGCGCACCGACACGGTGGACCGCATCTTCTTCCGCGTGCGCAACGGCCGCGGCGAGTTGCTCGCCGGCGACCGCGACCTCGGCCTGGCGGACGCCGAACGCCAGCGCGCCCCGGCCGTGCTGCTGGGCGCACCGCCGCCCGGCACGCTGGAGCCGCGGCGCGAAGAGCCGCCGCTGTTCTACGACAGCGAGTACCAGGGCCTGCCGGTGCGCGGCGTCAGCCTGCACCACTACAGCGGCGGCCAGGGCTTCTACGTCACCGTCGCTGAAACCCTGGGCAAGCGCCGCCAGGCGATGGAGCGCCTGCTGTTCGGCTTCGCCGCCGCCGCCGCCCTCATCCTGATCGCCGCCGCGCTGGCGGTGCGCTTCGGGATCCCCTCCGGACTGGCGCCGCTGCGCCGGCTGGAGCATGAACTGGCCGGCCGCTCCGGCACCGACCTGGCGCCGGTCAACCTCGCCGGCGTGCCGGTGGAGATCCGCGAGGTGGTACGCGCCCTCAACGCCCTGCTCGGCCGCCTGCGCGAGGCCAACGCCTCCCAGCGCCACTTCCTGCAGGACGCCGCCCACCAGCTGCGCACCCCGCTCGCCAGCCTGCAGGTGCAGCTGGAGCTGATGGGCGACGGCCATGCCGACGCCGCCGCGCTGGCCCGGCTGCGCCACTCGGTGGCGCGCGTCACCCGCCTCGCCAACCAACTGCTCGCCCTCGCCCGCGCCGAGTCCGGCGACCGCCTGCTGGCCGATGCGCCGCCGGTGAACCTCGCCGAGCTGATAGACGACATGCTGGAGGACTGGCTGCGCCTGGCCGATTCGCGCAACATCGACTTCGGCGTGCAGCGCGAACCCGCCACGCTGATCGGCGACCCCACGCTGCTGCGCGAGCTGATCTCAAACCTGGTGGACAACGCCCTCAAGTACACCCCGGCCGGCGGCCAGGTCACCCTGCACTGCCACAGCGACGAGGAGGCGGTGCTGATCGAAGTGGCCGACAGCGGCCCGGGCATCCCGCCCGCCGAACGCGAACGGGTGTTTGAGCGCTTCCACCGCGTGGCCGGCACGCAACCCTCCGGCAGCGGCCTGGGCCTGCCGATTGCCCGCGAGATCGCCCGCAGCCACGGCGGCACCATCACCATCGAGGACGGCCCGGACGGCGGCAGCTCGGTGCGGGTGCGGCTGCCGTTGAAGCGGGCGGCGGTGGAAGCCACCGCCTGAGCCAGGCGCCGCCCGCGCCTCCGACAGGCGCAGGCGCGGACACAAGCGGAAGCGGGCTTCGCCCCCCCTCCCGCTTGCCCCTCACCGCCGGCCCGCGCCGCCAGGGCCCAGGGGATGACAGCGTTTGAACCGCGCTCCTGACGGTGCGCCCGGCCTGACTCCCGGCCCTCGGGTCCCACCTGCCTTGCCCCGCATGCGCCGCCAGCCCGGGGCGAAACCCGCTGGCCAGCAATACGGGACTTCTCCGGCGGCGTCCGAGCGGGCACCATCCACATCCTGCGCCTGCTTCCCCACCGAACTCCGATGCCCGCCCCTTCCGCCCACTTCCTGCGCGACGCGCAGGACGCCGATCTGCCGCAGATCGCCGCCATCTACGGCCACTACGTCCTCAACAGCGCCGCCACCTTCGAGGAAACCCCGCCGGATGCCGCAGCGATGGCCGGGCGCCGCGCGGCCGTGCTGGACCACGGCCTGCCCTGGCTGGTGGCGGAGGAGGGCGGCCGCATCCTCGGCTATTGCTACGCGGCGCCCTACCGCGCCCGCGCCGCCTACCGCTACACCTTGGAAGACTCCATCTACGTCGCGCCGCAGGCGCTGGGCCGCGGTGTCGGCCATGCACTGCTAGTCGAGCTGATCGCCCGCTGCGGACGCGGCCCCTGGCGGCAACTGGTGGCGGTGATAGGCGACAGCGGCAACGCCGGCTCCATCGCCCTGCACCAGTGCCTCGGCTTCCGCCACGCCGGCACCCTGCAGGCGGTGGGCTACAAGTTCGGCCGCTGGGTGGATACGGTGCTGATGCAGCGCACGCTGGGCGAAGGTGAGCCAGGCAACGGCGAGCGGACGCAGGCGTGATCGGACGCCTGCCGCTGTTCTGCCTCGGCCTCGGCCAGCTCGTCAGCTGGGGGCTGTTCTACTACCTCATCGGCGGCTTCGGCGAGCTAATCGCCGCCGACCTCGGCTGGAGCCTGGCGCTGGTGCATGGCGGCTTCTCCGCCGCGCTGGTGGCCATGGGCCTGAGCTCCGCCCGGGTCGGCAGGCTGATCGAGAAGCACGGCGGCCGGCCGGTGCTGGCCTGGGGCATGGTGCTGGGCGCCGCTGGCTGCCTCGGCCTCGCGCTGGCGGACAGCCTGCCCGCCTATTACGCCGCCTGGCTGGTGCTCGGACTGGCGATGCGCTGCACCCTGTACGACGCCGCCTTCGCCGCCCTCGCCCGCGTCGGCGGCCCGGCCGCGCGCCGGCCGATGGCGCAGATCACCCTGCTGGGCGGGCTCGCCTCCACCGTGTTCTGGCCGGTGGGTCATGCGCTGGCGGAGCACTACGGCTGGCGCGGCGCGATGCTGGCTTATGCCGCCATCGCCCTCGCCTCCATTCCGCTGCATCTGGCGCTGCCGCGCGGCCGCCACGCGCCGCAGCCAGCCACGCAAGGTACGACGGACGGCTTCCGCACACCGGCCGGCCATGCCCGCCTGGCGGCGGCGCTCTACGCCATCATCATCACGGTGACCGGTTTTCTCGCCGCGGCAATGTCGGCGCATATGATCACCCTGCTGGTCGCCCTCGGCGTCGCCGCACCGGTGGCGGTGGCAATAGGCGCGCTGCGCGGCGTCGGCCAATCGCTGGCGCGGCTGGCGGAGGTGCTGTTCGGCCGCCGGCTGCCGCCGCCCAGCCTCAACCTGTTCGCCAGCGCGCTGCTGCCGGTGTGCTTCCTCGCCGCGCTGACGAGCGGCCAGTGGCTGGCGGCGGCGGTGGCTTTCGCCTTCCTCTACGGCGCCGGCAACGGCCTGCTCACCATCACCCGTGGCACGCTGCCGCTGGTGCTGTTCGATCCGGCCACCTACGGCTCCCTGGTCGGCCGCCTGCTGGCACCCGGCTTCTTCGTCGCCGCCGCGGCGCCGCTGCTGTTCGCGCTGATCATCGAGCACTGGGGCGCCGGGGCCGCGCTCGGCCTGTGCGTGCTGCTGGCCGTGGCCATGCTGGGCGCCGCCGCGCTGCTGAAGCTGCGTTGCGCGCCCGTCACCGGCAGGCCGGAAAACTAGGGGAAAAGGCGGAGGTGCCAGGCGGGAACGCCGGGCGGAATCGACGCGGCAAAGCGGCGGCGGCAAGCCCACCGCATCACCCTCAAGCGCGCCGGAACACCACGCTGAGATTGTTCGCCGGCATCTCCGCCACCTCGGCCAGCGTGAGGCCGCGGGCGGCGGCCTCGGCGACCACCGCCTCCAGATCGCGCACGCCGAAGCGCGGATCGCGCTCCTTCAGCCAGCCGTCGAAGGCTTCGTTGCTGGGCGCGGTGTGGGCACCGTCGCGGCGGTAGGGGCCGTAGAGATAGAGCACGCCGCCGGGCGGCAGCAGGCGGGCGACGCCATCCAGCAGCGCCGGCGTGGTTTCCCAGGGCGAGTAGTGGATGACGTTGATGGCGACCACCGCGTCCGCCGCGGCCAGAGGCCACTTCGCGGCGGTGGCGTCGAACAGCAGGGGATCGGCGACGTTGGCGACGCCGGCATGCACGATCCAGCCGCGGATGGAGGCCAGCGCGCCGGCCTCCGTCTCGCTGGGCTGCCAGCGCAGGCCAGGCAGCCTGGCGGCGAAGAACACCGCATGCTCGCCGCTGCCGCTGCCTATCTCCAACACCGTGCCGCTGGCCGGCAGGTGGTGCCGCAGCACCGCGAGGATGAACTCGCGGTTGCGCGCGGTGGCGGGAGCGAACAGGCGGGCATCGGCGTTCATGCGGCTGTCGGCCTCGGGCAACTCAGCCGGCGAGCTGGGCCAGCGCGTCCTGCACCGCGGCCAGGGTGGCGCCGCCGGCCAGCACGCCCAGCGGCTGGCCATCCAGCAGCAGGCCGTCGGCGGCTTCGCGGGGTGCCGCGCCCTGCTTCAGCCGGGCGATGGTCTGGCCAGCTTCCTTGGGCGAGGCGAAGCCCACGCTCTGCAGCAGCAGGCTGCCGTCGGCGGCAACCAGCTTGAAGTAAAAGCGGCCATCGCCTTCGCGGTACTGCTTGAACTGCGGCTGGGCGGCGGCCTTGGCCTTTTCGCCGCTGCGCTGTTCGATGGCACTGCCGAGGTTGCGCAGGCCGACCGCGTGGCGCAGTTCGGCAAGGAAGGGCGTGGCGATGCTGCGCGCCTTGGCCGCCCCTTCCTTCAGCCTGGCTTCGATCAGCTCCGGCTGGGCGATCAGCGCCTGGTAACGCTCGCGCATCGGCGACACCGCGGTGTCGATCTGCTCGAACAGCGCCTGCTTGGCTTCGCCCCAGGCGATGCCGCCGGCAAAGGCGGCGCGCATGGCCTCGGTCTGCTCCGGCGTGGAGAAGGCCTGGTAGAGCTCGAACAACGCCGAGCCTTCGGTGTCCTTGGGCTCACCGGGCACGCGCGAGTCGGTGACGATGGAGGCGATCAGCTTCTTCAGTTCGACTGAGGACGAGAACAGCGGAATCGTGTTGTCGTAGCTCTTGCTCATCTTGCGGCCGTCCAGGCCGGGCAGCGTGGCCACCGACTCGTCGATCGCCGCCTCCGGCAGCACAAAGTGCTCGCCGTAGAGGTGATTGAAGCGGGCGGCGATGTCGCGTGCCATCTCGATGTGCTGGATCTGGTCGCGCCCCACCGGCACCGAATGCGCCTTGAACATCAGGATGTCGGCGGCCATCAGCACCGGGTACATGAAGAGGCCCATGTTGACGCCGGCGTCCGGGTCCTCGCCCTCGGCCAGGTTCTTGTCCACCGCCGCCTTGTAGGCGTGGGCGCGGTTGAGCAGGCCCTTGCTGGCGACGCAGGTGAGCAGCCAGGTGAGCTCCGGGATCTCGGGAATGTCGGACTGGCGGTAGAACCACACCCGCTCGGTATCCAGGCCGGCGGCCAGCCAGGTGGCGGCGATTTCCAGCGTGGAACGGTGCACCCGCGCCGGGTCGCCACCGGTCTTGATCAGCGCATGGTAGTCGGCGAGGAAGTAGAAGCTCTCGGCGTCGGCACGCTGGCTGGCGGCAATCGCCGGGCGCAGGGCGCCGGCGTAGTTGCCGAGGTGGGGCGTGCCGGAGGTGGTGATGCCGGTAAGGATGCGAGTGGTGGGCATGGGAAGCCTGCAAATGCCTGGGAGGTGGGCTGAAGGGCGGGAGTTTAGCGCCTGGGCCGGCGCCGCGCTAACCTTGCCGCCGCTGGCATGCCAGTGGTTTCGGCGGGCCCCGCACGTGACATATTCCCGCACCATGATCCGGCGCGCGGGCTAGACTCGGGCCCCGAAACCAATGAAAGCGCGCGAGCAAGCGCGGGCCAGCGCACATCGCCAACCGGCGCTCCCGCCCTGCGGAGCCTGGCCAGCCGACCGTGCCGGGCCTGCCCAGCGATGTTCCGATTTTCCCGCTTCCCCTCCCCGGGCCTCTCAGCCGGCCCAACGCCCCTACGCAGCGGCATTCTGTTCGCGGCCGCGCTGTGCCTGCTCGCAGGCGCTGCGCCCGGGCGCGCCTCCGGCAGTGCGGAACGCCTGCTGCTGGCGGAGAGCCAGACCTCGGTGGCCGCCATCGTGTGGGGCATCGTCAGCTACACCCGCTGGCCGGCACAGCCGGAAGTGCTGCGCGCCTGCCTCGCCGGCCACAGCGCACATGCCGACACCCTGCGCCGCAGCGCCGACTGGCTGGGGCCGGAGCGGCGCAGCCTGGTGCGCCAGCTGGCACCCGGCGAAAACCCGGCCGAGGTCTGCGACCTGGTCTATGCCGGCGAACTGGCGCCGGCGGCGCGCACCCATCTGCTGAACCAGCTCGCCGGCACGCCGGTGCTCACCATAGGCGAAGGCGCCGGCTTCTGTTCCGCCGGCGGCATGTTCTGCCTGGAGCAGGATGGCTCCACCGCCGGCGCGCGCTTCTCCGCCAACCTCGACGCCATCTCCCGCTCCAGCCTGCGCATCAATCCCCAGGTGCTGCGACTGTCGCGCCAACTGCGCGGGGTGGGCTCGTGAATCCCCGCAGCAGGCCCCGCGGCACCCTGTTCCAGGCTTTGCGCCGCACCTATTTCGGCTCCGCCCTGCTGGCGCTGCTGATCGCCGCGCTGGCACTGGCCACGGTAGCCTTCTTCACCCTGCGCGCCCAGCACACCGCCAACCTGGCGTTGGTGGCGCGCACCATCGCTTACTCCAGCGAGGCGGCGGTAATGTTCGCCGACGCCGCCACCGCCCGCGAGATCCTGCAGCAGATCGGCCAGCGCGAGCACCTGGTGGAGGCCCGCATCCTGCTGCCGGACGGCAGCGAACTGGCCCGGTACGAGCGGCAGGGTGCCGCGCTGGAGAACTTCAGCGCCCTCATCGGCCGGCTGGTGGTGCCGGAGCGCATCACCGCCGAGATCGCGCCAGAGCAGAAAGTGCTCGGCCAGGTAGCGCTGCGCGGCAGCGGCAGCGTGTTCGCCGGCTTCTTCCTGAAAGCGGTGGCCGCCGGGATGGTCGGCCTCGCACTGGCCCTGTTCACCGCCCGCGATCTGGCGCGGCGGCTGGAGCAGAAGCTGGTGGCGGAACTGGATGCGCTCTCCTCCCTCGCCCACGCCGCGCGCATGAACAAGGACTTCGCCCGCCGCCTGCCGCACTTCGAAGTCGCCGAGTTCGACGAGCTGGGCAAAGACTTCAACGCCCTGTTCGACGAGATCCAGGCCCGCAATGAAGAACTGGTGGCGCGACAGGCCAGCCTGGAAGAGGCCAACGCCTCGCTCTCCCACCTGGCGCTGCACGACAGCCTCACCGGCCTCGCCAACCGCGCCTACTTCGGCGAGCGGCTGGAGCAGGCGGTGGCCGAGGCGAGGCGCAACGGCAGCCAGGTGGGCGTGCTCTACCTGGACAACGACCGCTTCAAGGAAATCAATGACAGCCACGGCCACGCCGCCGGCGACACGCTGCTGGTGGAGATCGCCCGGCGGCTGCGGGCCGCGGTGCGCGACAGCGACCTGGTGGCGCGCCTGGGCGGCGACGAGTTCGCGGTGCTGCTGACACCGCTGCGCGGGCTGGAGGATGCCAGCCGCGTGGCGGAGAAAATCCTGGCCACGGTAGCGACGCCAGTGGCGCTGCGGCCGGGGGTCGAAGCCCTGCCCGGCCTCAGCATCGGCATCGCCGCCTATCCGCAGCATGCCAGCGGCGGCGAAACCCTGATGCGCGCCGCCGACCACGCCATGTACCTGGCCAAGCGCAACGGCCGCGGCCACTACCGCATCGCCCCCGCCGAGGCGGCAGGCCGCGCCAACTCGGGAGAATCCACATGACACGCCCCCTCGCCCCCACCC
>NZ_WUEI01000310.1 GCF_012911025.1 Azoarcus sp. TTM-91
GTCCAGTTCGGCCTCGGCAATGAAGTCGAGCAGCGTTTGGAACTCTTCCTCCGTTTCACCCGGGAAACCCGCGATGAACGTGCTGCGGATGGTCAGCTCCGGGCACACCTCGCGCCAGGCGCGGATGCGGTCCAGCGTCTTCTCGGCGTTGGCGGGGCGCTTCATGCGCTTGAGCACGTCCGGGTGGGCGTGCTGCAGCGGCACGTCCAGATAGGGAAGGACCTTGCCCTCAGCCATCAGGGGCATCACCTCATCCACGCTCGGATAGGGGTAGACGTAGTGCAGGCGCACCCAGGCGCCGTACTGCGACGCCAATTCGCCGAGCGCGCCCACCAGCTCGGTCATGCGCGTCTTCAGCGGGCGGCCGTTCCAGAAGCCCATGCGGAATTTGACATCGACGCCATAAGCGCTGGTGTCCTGCGA
>NZ_WUEI01000311.1 GCF_012911025.1 Azoarcus sp. TTM-91
TGATTAAACAATCCTGTGTGGTAGGAATAGTGTTGCATACATAAAACTGTGGAATAACATTGGCGAAGGCTACCTAACCACTCTTCGGAGTGAGTGATTAAATTAGTGAAAGGGGTATACGTAATGGTCTATGTATTGAATGAATATTTCAACAGATATTGGTTCTATACAGGTAAACTACGAGCCAGTATTTGAACAACTTGTCGAAGGAAGATCTGTATATCTTTTGCAAACAAAGACTATCAGCCCGATAAAATATATTGCAATACCTGAAGAGTGGTTAATTTCGTAAAATAAAAAAATACCCCTGGTCGATTTTTAAAATCGTTAGTCAGGGGTATTTTAATGTAATTTTTGCCTTAACTTAATGGCATTGCCTTCTTTGGAGGGCCTGTTTTTCTTTGTGCAGAAAAATAGTAG
>NZ_WUEI01000312.1 GCF_012911025.1 Azoarcus sp. TTM-91
GGCTATAACAACTTCTATGAATTCGTGCTGGATAAAGCCGATCCCGCCGCTAATGCTGGTAGCCTGAAAACCGATCCATGGACACTGAAAATCAGCGGCGAAGTGGCAAAACCATTGACCCTCGATCACGATGATTTAACCCGTCGCTTCCCGCTGGAAGAGCGTATTTATCGTATGCGCTGCGTGGAAGCGTGGTCGATGGTGGTGCCGTGGATTGGTTTTCCGCTGCACAAATTGCTGGCGCTTGCCGAACCCCCCAGCAATGCGAAGTATGTCGCTTTCGAAACAATTTATGCACCGGAACAGATGCCTGGCCAGCAGGACCGCTTTATCGGCGGCGGGCTGAAATATCCTTATGTCGAAGGATTGCGTCTCGACGAAGCAATGCATCCGCTCACACTGATGACCGTGGGTG
>NZ_WUEI01000313.1 GCF_012911025.1 Azoarcus sp. TTM-91
TAGTATAATTCACCACCTATATCTACATTGCTAGCGCTATAGCTCTCACCATTTTTAAGAACAGCCTCAACCACCTCATCAGATACCTTTGTTCCAACTATCTCGTCTATTGAAGAACGTTCTCTTGTATCATCGAGAATTAATGAGTAGTCATAGCCTGAATCCTTGTGTAACTGAAATTCTAGACTATGCATTTCTACAGACTCATCAAATGTAGTCAATTCCAAAATAGTGACATAAGTGTTACAAGAAGCCTCAATACCTCTCATAGCCTCATGCTCCATTCCGTCTCGCAAATTATATAAGCTATATAATAAATTGATTACCCCTAAAAGTGAAAGCATGATAAGAACCATGCCTATAAGGGCCTTTTTTATTGAAAATTTGACCTTCATAATATACTCATTCCTTC
>NZ_WUEI01000314.1 GCF_012911025.1 Azoarcus sp. TTM-91
GCTATGAAACATGCTGATGCCAAAATGAGTGCTCATCAGTGGTCTAAGCTGGTGGTGAATGCCTTACAACTCACAGGTAATCATCGTTTGGGCATTGAGTATGGACTCAAACTTCGTCCTACTTCACATGGGGCATTGGGCTTTGCATTTTTAAGTTGTGCTGATGTTGAAACTGCTTTGACACTCTGTCAGCAATATTTCTGTACTCGGATTCAAAATTTCACACCTGAATGGACTGTTGATCAGAATTTTGTCTATGATTATTTAGAGGATGTACATCCCGTTAGATTTGGTGATGAGCAACAATCAGCGCAATTACTATCTTTTCTAGTTGAATGTTTGATCTTTGCAGCAATTCATTTCTGAAGTTTATTTTCAAAAGAGCTGATTGAGCAGAGTGAAGTCTTTCTTG
>NZ_WUEI01000315.1 GCF_012911025.1 Azoarcus sp. TTM-91
CGACCGTACGGTGGGGATCGTGGGCGTTGGTAACGTTGGACGTCGATTGCAAGCGCGACTGGAAGCGTTAGGGATTAAAACCTTGCTTTGCGATCCGCCTCGCGCTGACCGTGGGGATGAGGGTGATTTCCGCTCGCTGGATGAATTAGTTCAGCATGCGGATATTCTGACTTTCCATACGCCACTCTTCAAAGATGGGCCGTACAAAACGCTGCATCTGGCGGATGAAAAACTGATCCGTAGCCTGAAGCCGGGAGCGATTCTGATTAACGCCTGCCGTGGCGCAGTCGTCGATAATACTGCGTTGCTGACCTGCCTGAATGAAGGCCAGAAGTTAAGCGTAGTGCTGGATGTCTGGGAAGGCGAACCGGAACTTAACGTGGAGTTGCTGACAAAAGTGGATAT
>NZ_WUEI01000316.1 GCF_012911025.1 Azoarcus sp. TTM-91
ATGCAGACTCGGTCACCGACCCGATCTCCACCCTCGGTGTCATCGCTTCGCACAACCAGTACAAGCTCACCGTGGATGATGAAAGCGACAAGGAACGCCTCAACCAGGGCGGCCTGTTCTTCAACTTCGGCAACAAGCTGACTGGGCAGGAAGGCTTCATCTACCAGGCCGGCATCGAAGGCCAGTACCGTGACAAGGACGACGTGGAGTACAAGTCCTCGCGCGCCGACCTCGACCTCGGTCTGCGTGCCGCGCTGAGCACCAACAACTACATCGACGTGATCGTCGGTGGCGGCTACGACTGGGGGCGTATCGAGCAGGACGACGTCGGCCCGCTCGACAGCACCGTCAAGCTCACCAGCAAATCGCCCTTCGCCAAGGCCGGGCTCGGCTACAAC
>NZ_WUEI01000317.1 GCF_012911025.1 Azoarcus sp. TTM-91
TCCCGGAACAGGAAGCGCTGGCCGCCCGGCTCGCCCCCCACGCCCGTCCCGAAGACGGCAACTGGCAGCCCGGCGACGCCCCGGCGCAGGCGCTGGACTGGGCAGTGCGGGCGCTGGCGAAGGCCGGCACGCTGTCCATCATTGGCGTCTACCCGCCCACCGACAAGGTCTTCCCCATCGGCGCGGCGATGAACAAGAACCTCACGGTGCGCATGGGCAACTGCAACCACCGCAAGTACATCCCCGAGCTGCTGGAGCTGGTGCGCGCCGGCGTGATCGACCCCGAAGCCATCCTTACCCGCCGCGAACCGCTGACCTCGGCCACCGAGGCCTACGCCGCCTTCGACAAGCGCGAACCAGGCTGGATGAAAGTGAAGCTGCAGCCGGACACCTGAAC
>NZ_WUEI01000318.1 GCF_012911025.1 Azoarcus sp. TTM-91
TTCGCCCACCTCGCCCGGGGGCAACTCCTTGAGCGTCTGCGGATCGACGATGCGCGCATCGGTGTTGAACACGGGAATGCCCAGGCACTGCTGCTTGGCGCGATCGGCCGGATTGCTGTGCGTCGGCGCGATGGTTTCCGAGAGGCCGTAGCCTTCCTGGTACGCCAGGTTGAAATCCTTCAGCAGGCGCTCGGCCACGGCCTGCGGCATCGCCGCGCCGCCGCCGCCGATGTAGGCGAGGCTCGACAGGTCGAACTCCGCGAGCTGCGGACTCGCCAGGAAGTCGATGACCATGGTGGGGATGTTCGTCCAATGCGTGATCTTGTAGCGCGAGATCAGCCGCCCCGCCACCTCGCGATCCCAGCGCGGCAGCATCACGACCGTCGAACCCATGT
>NZ_WUEI01000319.1 GCF_012911025.1 Azoarcus sp. TTM-91
CCCTACGACCTGGTCATCCTCGACGTCAACCTGCCTGAAATCGATGGCTGGACCGTGCTGCAGCGGCTGCGCGCCGAATCGGCCACGCGCATCATGATGCTGACCGCCCATGGTCGCCTGGCTGACCGAGTCAAAGGTCTGGACCTGGGCGCGGACGACTACCTGCTCAAGCCCTTCGAATTCCCTGAACTTCTGGCGCGCATCCGCAGCCTGCTGCGCCGTAACGACCAGCAACTGCAGCCCAGCACCCTGCGCGTCGCCGACCTGGAGCTGGACCCTGGTCGCCACCGCGCCTACCGCGCCGGGCAGCGCATCGACCTGACCGCCAAGGAGTTCGCCCTGCTGCACCTGCTGATGCGCCAGACTGGCGAAGTGCTTTCGCGCACCCAGATC
>NZ_WUEI01000031.1 GCF_012911025.1 Azoarcus sp. TTM-91
CGGGTGGGGTCCAGAGGTAGGTGGTTTGGGACATGGGATCTCTTACTCCGTTGGGGATTCAGGCGCGGACTTCGTAGAAGCCGAGCTTCTTGTGCAGGGGCGATTCGTCGGCGATGAACAGGAAGGCGGGGCGGTCGGCGCTGCGGTTCTTCAGCGTCACCCGGGAGTAGCCGGGGGCGCAGCAGGTGTCCGCTTCGGCCAAGGTGAAAGGCGTGCCTTCGATGTCCACCTGGCTGCCGCCTTCGATCTGGTGGAACACCGCCGCCGGCGAGCGGGCGGGCAGCGCCAGCGTTTCGCCGGGGCGCAGCATCAGCGCGAAGAAGCCGAGGATGTTCTCGCAGTCGCAGCCGGTTTCCGGATTCACATAGGCCACCTGCACCGCCTCGATGTCGGGCTGCGCCTCGGCGAGCTTGAGCAGTGCGCTGCGCACTTCCTGCCAGGGATAGCGCAGCATCGGGTAGCGCTTGTCGCTGCGGGCGAACACCGGCGAGGGCACTACGCCGCCGCGCTGGTAGGCGCGCTCCGCGTTCAGGCCTTTCACCGTTTGCGGCTGGCCTTCGGTCACGTAGGAGGCTTCAAGGTAGTAGGCCAGCGGCAGGTCCAGCACGTCCAGCCACACCACCGGCTCGCTGCCGTCATGGCCATGTTCGTGCCACAGGCCGGTGGGGGTGAGGATGAGGTCGCCGCGGCTCATCGGGCACTTCTCGCCATCCACCGTGGTGTAGGCGCCTTCGCCCTCCACGATCATGCGCACCGCGTTGGGCGTGTGGCGATGGGAAGGGGCGAGCTCGCCCGGCAGCAGCAACTGCATGCCCAGGTAGAGCGAGGAGCTGGCCTGCATCTTGTCCAGGCCGTGGCCGGGATTGGCCAGTACCAGCACCCGGCGCTCGGCCTTCTCGATGGGGGTCAGCTCGCCGGCGCGCAGCAGCAGCGGACGCAGGGTTTCGTAGGACCAGTGGGTGGGTTTGGTGCGCGGGCCGGGTTTGCCCGGCGGCAGTACCGCCCGCAGGCTGGGCCACAGCGGTACCAGGTTGTGGGCGGTGAGTGCTTCGCGATACTCCAGCGGTAAATCGTCCAGGCGGCCGAGTTCCAGCATGTGTGCTCCTCCTTTGTCGGGGCCGCTGGCCCCTGTCTTGGCAGGGCTGCGGCGTTTCGTTGTTGGAGGCAATTTAGCCGGCCATCGACATTTGATCCATGCAGTGATACCAATGCATTTCATTCGAAATTCGAATAGAGGTGGCGGTGCAGACCCTGGAAATCCGTTTGTTGAACGTGTTCGACGAGATCTACAAGACGCGCAGCGTCAGCCGCGCCGCCGACAACCTCAGCCTTGGCCAGCCGGCGGTCAGTATCGCGCTGGGCAAGCTGCGCGAGCACTTCGGCGATCCGCTGTTCGTGCGCACTTCGGCCGGAATGGAGCCGACGCCACTGGGCGAGGAACTGGTGCGGCCGGTACGCGCTGCCATCGATGCGCTGGGCGCCGCCTTCGGTTACCGCAATGCCTTCGATCCGGCGACCGCCGCGCGGACCTTCCGCATCTGCATGACGGACATCAGCCAGCTGGTGCTGCTGCCGGCGCTCTGGGCGCACCTGCGCGAGGCGGCGCCGGGCGTGCGCATCGACATCGCCCATCTGTCGGCGGAGACGGCCCGGCAGCTGGAGTCCGGCGAGGCGGACCTGGCGCTGGGCTTCATGCCGCAGCTGGAGGCGGGCTTCTACCAGCAGTCCCTGTTCCGGCAGAACTATGTCTGCCTCGCCAGCATGGACCACCCGCGCATCCGCGAAACGCTGACGCTGGCGGACTTCGAGCGCGAGGAGCATGCGGTGGTCAGCAGCTCCGGCACCGGCCACCTGATCGTGGACAAGGAGCTTGCCCGGCAGGGCATCAACCGCCGGGTCGCCTTGCGGGTGCCGAACTTTTTGGGCGTGTCGTTTGTCGTTGAGCATACGGACATGCTGGTGACAATCCCGTTGCGGCTGGGGCAGGTGCTGGCCGGGCGAGGGCGCTTCCGCATCTTCGCGGTGCCCTTCGAATTGCCTGATTACGCGGTCAAGCAGCATTGGCACGAGCGTTACCACCATGACCCTGGCAACCGCTGGCTGCGCGGCGTCATTTCCGCGCTGCTGGCCGGCTTGCCGCCACCGCTGGAGGATGTCAGGAGTTGACCGGCCGTCGGCTCGTTTGCCGCCGTTCGGTGCTCTGCTTAACGTCGCATGAAGTAGTCATTTCACCGAAATTCGATACTGAAAGAATCTTTTTGGGCGAAATTTATTCGTATGGGGTGCAGTCGCCGCTTGTCGGCCAATGTGCTTCTACGGTGAGGAAAGCGTGATGTACTTCGCGCCCTCGTCCGCCTGAGGTATGGATGATGAGCCGGCAGCACGAACAACCGGCACGGAGAGAGACGATGATGGCTACGCAATATGGCGGTAACAGCCGCATTCCTGCGGCTTACCGGGGCGATATCTACGCCCTCGAGCCGGATCGGGAAGAACTGGTCAATCTGGGTGTGGAGATCGGCAGCTTCAATAGCAATATCGAGTGCTTCGAAGACTGCCGCCTGACGCCCCTGGCCCTGCGCCGCCTGCAGTTCCTGTCCGGCAAGTACCTCTGGGACCTGTCCCCTTCCTACAACCTCGATTGACCTCAGCTGGCGGCGGCTTCGCCGTTCAGCCACGGCCGCGCCCCGCCGCCCAGCAGGGCGGCCAGGCGGTCGGCCTCCAGTGGATGGCTGAAGTGGAAGCCCTGGACGAGGTCGCAGCCCAAGCGCTTCAGCTTGTCCAGCTGACCGGCGTTCTCCACGCCCTCGGCCACCACGTTCAGCCGCAGTTCATGGGCGAGGGCGATGGTGGCGGCGCAGATGGCGGCATCTTCCGGGTCGGAGTCGATGCCGCGTACGAAAGAGCGGTCCATCTTCAGGCTGGCCACTGGCAACAGCTTTAGATGGGACAGTGACGAATAGCCGGTGCCGAAATCGTCCAGCGCCAGCGCCACGCCCATTCCGTTCAGCCGGGTCAGCACCTGCGCCGCGTTCTCCGGATCGCGCAGCGCGGCCGATTCGGTGATCTCCAACTCCAGGTGTGAAGGCCTGAGGCCGTGGCGCTCCAGCGCTTCGGTGATGGACTGCGGCAGTTCCCGCGATTCCAGCTGGCGGGCGGACAGGTTGACCGCCATCTTCAGCCAGTCCAACCCCTGGCGATGCCATTCGGCAAGCTGGCGCAAGGCTTCGTCCACCACCCAGGCACCGATGGCGTCTATCAGCCCGCATTCCTCGGCGAGGGGAATGAAGCGTTCGGGCGGAATCAGCCCTTCCACCGGATCGTTCCAGCGCACCAGCGCTTCCACCCTGCGCACCTCGCCGCTGTCCAGATCGATCAGGGGTTGGTAGTGCAGCAGCAGCCGGCCGGCGCGCAGCGCCTCGCGCAGACGGTTCTCCTGCAACAGCGCTAGCGCGGAGGTGGCGTCCAGCCCGAGCGCGAAGCGTTGCAGCCGGTTGCGGCCCTGGGCCTTGGCGTGCTGCACCGCGGTTTCGGCATGGCGCAGCAGCACCGCGGCGTCATCGCCGTCTTCCGGGTAGCGGCTGAGGCCGATGCTGGCGGTCAGCTCGAACACCTCGCCGCCGACCAGGCAGGGCGCACGCAGCCGCTGCAGCAGCGTGTCCGCGAGTTCCTCCACTTCTTCCGCCGGGTGGGCGCCGGCGACCAGCACCGCGAACTCATCGCCTCCCAGGCGGGCCACTGCGCCGCGGCCATGGACGCAATCCGCCGCCCGCAGCGACAGCTCGACCAGCAGCTGATCGCCCACCGCCGGCCCACAGATGTCGTTGATGCGCTTGAAGCGGTCGATGTCGATCTGCATGAGCGCCAGCGGCCGGCCCTGGATGCGTGCCGCGCTCAGCGCCTCGGCCAGGCGGGCGACGAAGGCGCGGCGGTTGGGCAGGCCGGTGAGGGCGTCGTGATGGGCGAGGTGGCGGATGCGGTCCTCGGCCTCCTTGCGCTCGGAGAGGTCGTGGAAGCAGGCGATGTGGTGGGAGACCTCGCCGCTGGCGTCACGCACCACGTCAATGCTGAGCCACTTGGGATACAGGCTGCCGTCCTTGCGCCTGTCCCAGATCTCGCCTTCCCAGTGGCCCTTGCGATGAAGCTCGTGCCACATGCCATGGTAGAGCGCGGGCGGCGTGGTGCCCGAGGAGAGCAGGCCGGGGTCATGACCCAGCACATCCTCGGGCTGGTAGCCGGTCAGCGTGGTGAAGGCGGGGTTGACGGCGACGATGCGGTTGCCGGCGTCGGTCACCAGGATGGCTTCCCGGCTGTGTTCGAACACGCCGCCAAGCATCCGCAGGCGGGCATCCGCGCGGCTGCGCTCGGCGGTGTCCAGGGCGAAGCAGAGCAGGTGGATGCGGCCGCCGAGTATCGCGCGGTGGGCCGAGAACTGGAAGGGCACACGGCTGCCGTCGCGCTGGGTGAGGGCGGTATCCACCTCGGCGTGGCCGGTGCTCAGCGCGCGGTTCAGCGTGGCGGTGATCTCGGCGCCGTCCTCCGGCTCGAACAGGTCGGCCAGCAGATGGCCGGACAGTTCGTCGGCGGTGCAGGCGGTGTAGCGCTCCAGGTTGGCGTTCCAGCGCCGCAGCCGGCCGCTTTCATCGACCACGCAGTAGATGCCGGGCAGGATGCCGACGAGTTGTTCGTGCAGGGCCTGCTCGTCGCCCAGTTGCTGCTCGGTACGGCGCTGTTCGCGCAGATCGTGGTAGATGGAAACGATGAGCCGGGGCAGGCCCCGGCCGTCGCGCAGCAGGAAGGCCTGCTCCTCGACCGGCACCCGGGCGTGGGCGCCGCACAGCAATTCGAATTCGCCCTCCCAGTGGCCATGCTCCACCAGGCAGGGGAGCATTTCCTCGTCCAGCCGGCGTTGCTGGGCTTCCGGGTAGTAGACGCTGATACGGCGGCCCACCGCGTCCTGCGGTTTGTCCTCGCCCACCAGCCGGGCGAGCGCCGGGTTGATGTAGCGCACCCGGCCGTGCAGATCCACCAGGCTGAGGCCGAGGGCGCTGCGCTGGGCGAAAGGTTCGAACTGGCGCAGGGCGGCGGAGAGCGTGGTGCTGACCGCCTTGGGAATGGCGAAGAGCCGTACCAGCCCGAGCGTAGAGGCGGAGAAGGCCAGCAGAAGGCAGACCAGCAGAGCACTGGTGGGCCAGCCCGCCAGCGGACCGGAGGCCGCCAGCCCGGCGGCGGCCAGCAGGCCGAGGTTGGCGAAGATGCAGATCCCGTACAGGAGACGGGTGCGACGGGCGGAGTGCACGATGTTCGCGAGGGCCTGGACGAGAAGACTTCCCATTCTGGTCAATGAATGGCGACAGGTAAATACAAGCGGGTATCCCGTAAGAAAATGTCAGGTAATGCGCCCTTCCGGCGGCGGTATTGGCTGTCGCTGGGGGAGGGCGGCGGCGCCGGTCGGACAAGAAAAAAGCCCGGCGGATCGCTCCGCCGGGCTTGGGGTGGGGCCGGACAGGTGCCGGATCAGGCGACGGCGACCGGGATCTTGCCGATCTTGGCCTGCCATTCCTTCGGGCCGGTGTTGTGCACGCTGGTGCCGCTGGAATCCACCGCCACCGTCACCGGCATGTCCTGCACGGTGAACTCGTAGATGGCTTCCATGCCCAGGTCGGCGAAGCCGACCACCTTGGCTTCCTTGATGGCCTTGGACACCAGGTAGGCGGAGCCGCCGACCGCCATCAGGTAGGCCGACTTGTTGTCGCGGATGGCGTCGATGGCGACCGGGCCGCGCTCGGACTTGCCGATCATGGAGATGAGGCCGGTCTGCTCCAGCATCATGCGGGTGAACTTGTCCATGCGGGTCGCGGTGGTGGGGCCGGCCGGGCCGACGACTTCGTCACGCACCGGATCGACCGGGCCGACGTAGTAGATGACGCGGTTGGTGAAGTCCACCGGCAGCTCTTCGCCCTTGGCCAGCATGTCCTGGATGCGCTTGTGGGCGGCGTCGCGGCCGGTGAGCATCTTGCCGTTGAGCAGCAGGATCTGGCCCGGCTTCCAGGCGGCGACTTCTTCCTTGGTCAGCGTGTCCAGGTTCACTCGGGTGGCAACGTTGGTGTCGGCGGTCCAGGTAACCTGCGGCCAGTCTTCCAGGCGGGGCGTTTCCAGCTTGGCCGGGCCGGAGCCGTCCAGCTCGAAGTGCACATGGCGGGTGGCGGCGCAGTTGGGGATCATCGCGATCGGCAGCGAGGCGGCGTGCGTCGGGTAGTCGAGGATCTTGACGTCCAGCACGGTGGTGAGGCCGCCCAGGCCCTGGGCGCCTATGCCCAGCGCGTTCACCTTTTCCATCAGTTCCAGGCGCAGTTCCTCGACGCGGCTGAGCGCGGCGCCGGAGGCGGCCTTCTCGCGCAGCTCGTGGATGTCCACCGGCGCCATCAGCGATTCCTTGGCCATCAGCATCGCCTTCTCCGGGGTGCCGCCGATGCCGATGCCGAGGATGCCCGGCGGACACCAGCCGGCGCCCATGGTCGGCATCGTCTTCAGCACCCAGTCCACCAGGGAGTCGGACGGGTTCAGCATGGCCATCTTGGACTTGTTCTCCGAGCCGCCGCCCTTGGCCGCACAGGTGACTTCCACATGGTCGCCGGGGACGATCTCGTAATGGATCACCGCTGGGGTGTTGTCCTTGGAGTTCTTGCGGGCGCCGGCCGGGTCGAGCAGCACCGAGGCGCGCAGCTTGTTGTCCGGGTGGTTGTAGGCGCGGCGCACGCCTTCGTTGACCATCTCCTGGACGCTCATCCTGGCGTCCCACTGCACGTTCATGCCGACCTTGAGGAAAACCACGGCAATGCCGGTGTCCTGGCAGATGGGGCGGTGGCCTTCGGCGCACATGCGCGAGTTGGTGAGGATCTGGGCGATGGCGTCCTTCGCCGCCGGGCTCTCTTCCCGTTCCCAGGCCTCGCCCAGCGCCTTGATGTAGTCGAGCGGATGGTAGTAGCTGATGTACTGGAAGGCATCCGCGACGGACTGGATGAGGTCTTCTTCGCGAATCACGGTCATGGCGAGGTCTCCGGGGTGATGGGAACGAAAAGAACGTACTGGGGGCAAACCGCGGGATTTTAGCACCGGCGGCCTAGGGGAAAACCCTTGCCGACGATAGGGGGCGCATGCGGACGTGGGGCACGGGGAGGGCGCAACGATGGCGCTCGTGCCCAGGCGCAATGGGCCATACGCACTCAGGCGGCGGTGAGGAGCGCCGTAGGTGCGGACCGGGAGCGGGCCCGGGGCCGCTCCAGTCGAAGCCTTGTCCTTCTTCGGCCAGGGCTTGCATTGAGACGGCGTGCGGGTGCGTGGCGGCCGGCTGAGTTCATGGTGTACCAGCGCTTGCCAAGGCGTTCCGCTTCCGGCTTCTCCGGCGCGGTGTGCGGCGAAGACGCAAGGCCGGGGCTGACTGGCCTGAAGGAGGAGGGAAGCCACGGTAAGTGACTGGCGTTTCTGCTATTCTTCCCGGCTTTCCTCACGAAGCACGCCCCTTCCGCCCCATCATGCAGTCCGCTCTTTCCCAGGATGTTTCCGCTCCTGCGCGTCCGCTGACGCGCGGCGACTACAAGACGCTGTCCCTCTCCGCTCTGGGTGGCGCGCTCGAGTTCTACGACTTCATCATCTTCGTTTTCTTCGCCACCGTCGTCGGCAAGCTCTTCTTCCCGCCCGACATGCCGGAATGGCTGCGGCAACTGCAGACCTTCGGCATCTTCGCCGCCGGCTATCTCGCCCGTCCGCTGGGCGGCATCGTACTGGCGCACTTCGGCGACATGCTGGGCCGCAAGCGGATGTTCACCCTGAGCATCTTCATGATGGCGGTGCCCACGCTGGTGATGGGCATGTTGCCCACCTATGCCCAGATCGGCATTGCCGCGCCGCTGCTGCTGTTGCTCATGCGGGTGGTGCAGGGGGCCGCGATCGGCGGCGAAG
The DNA here is from genome assembly GCF_012911025.1 of Azoarcus sp. TTM-91. GTDB lineage: Bacteria > Pseudomonadota > Gammaproteobacteria > Burkholderiales > Rhodocyclaceae > Azoarcus. Next base: position 7,963 of record NZ_WUEI01000031.1, read on the forward strand.
TGCCGGGCGCCTGGGTGTTCGTGGCCGAGCATGTGCCTTCCAAGCATGTCGGTTACGCCTGTGGCACGCTCACCAGCGGCCTCACTGCCGGCATCCTGCTGGGTTCGCTGATGGCGACGCTGATCAACACCGTATTCACCGCCGAAGAGGTTGCCGCCTACGCCTGGCGTATCCCCTTCATCGCCGGCGGGGTGTTCGGCCTGCTGTCGGTGTATCTGCGGCGCTGGCTGGAAGAGACGCCGGTATTCGCCGAGCTGAAGCAGCGCGAGGCGCTGGCCGAGGAAATTCCGCTGAAGACGGTGGTACGGGAGCATCGCGCCGCAGTGGCGGTCTCCATGCTGCTTACCTGGGTGCTGTCCGCCGGCATCGTGGTGGTGATCCTGATGACGCCCACGGTGCTGCAGACGGTCTATCACTTCGACGCCGCTACCGCGCTGCAGGCCAACAGCCTGGCCATCGTGCTGCTGAGCATCGGTTGCACCGCCTCCGGCGCCATTGCCGACCGGGTTGGCGCCGGGCGCACCTTCATCGTCGGCAGCCTGCTGCTGGCGGTCGTTTCCTGGCTGTTCTACACCCGCCTCCACGCCCATCCTGAACTGCTGTTTCCGCTCTACGCGGTCACCGGTTTGTGCGTGGGCGTGATTGGTGCAGTGCCATATGTAATGGTGAAGGCTTTCCCGGCCAAGGTGCGCTTTTCCGGGCTGTCCTTCTCCTACAACCTGTCCTACGCCATCTTCGGCGGCCTGACGCCCATGGTGGTGTCGCTGATGCTTAAGGCAGATCCGCTGGGGCCGGCGTATTACGTCGCCGCGTTATGTGGCTTGGGTTTTCTGGTCGGCATCTATCTCCTTCGGCAGGAATCGGGGAAGGCCTGACCGACGTATCGATCCAGCATCGGGAAGACCGGCCGTGGCCGGTCTTTTTTTGCCCGCTTTTGGTGCGTCAATCCACTTGGCATTGTGCGCTGCGGGGTGAAAAACCGCTGCGATGGCCTGTAAGTCCTGTGTAAGATACCTGTTCTTCAATGCCCTCCATCCCGCACCCCGGTGGTGCGGAGTGCAGCCGGAACCGACCGGTCGCGGACGGGAACCGCCGAGTTCCGCTGCCGACAGAACACGGTCTAAATCGACCATCAGTCACGTTGAGGAGAGGTGAGCATGTCCAACGAACAGCAGGTACGCATCTACAACCCCTCGGAAGAAGTGGTGAAGAATGCTGCGGTACCGGGTATGGACGCGTATCGCGCCCTGTGCAAGGAAGCGGCGGATGACTACGAAGGGTTCTGGGCCCGCCGTGCCCGCGAAGCGCTGACCTGGCACACGCCGTTCACCCAGGTGCTGGACGAGAGCAACGCGCCCTTCTTCAAGTGGTTTGCCGACGGCAAGATCAACGCCTCCTACAACTGCCTGGACCGCAACGTCGAGCGCGGGCTGGGCGACAAGGTCGCCATCATCTTCGAGGGCGACGATGGCCGGGTTACCCGCGTCACCTACAAGGAACTGCTGGGCCGCGTGTGCAAGCTGGCCAACGGCCTGCGCGATCTGGGCGTGAAGAAGGGCGACCGCGTCGTCATCTACCTGCCGATGTCCATCGAGGGCATCGTCGCCATGCAGGCCTGCGCCCGTATCGGCGCTACCCACTCGGTGGTGTTCGGCGGCTTCTCCGCCCAGGCGCTGCGCGATCGCATCAACGATACCCAGGCCTCCATCGTGATCACCGCCGACGGCCAGTTCCGTGGCGGCAAGGGCCTGCCGCTGAAGCCGATCGCCGACGAGGCGCTGGCGCTGGGCGGCTGCGAGTCGGTGCAGAAGGTGGTGGTGGTGAAGCGCACCGGCGCCGAAGTCGGCTTCACCGCTGGCCGCGACATCTGGTACACCGACCTGATCGAAGGCAAGGCCGATACCGCCGAGCCGGAATGGGTGGAGTCCGAGCACCCGCTGTTCCTGCTCTACACCTCCGGTTCCACTGGCAAGCCGAAGGGTGTGCAGCACTCCACCGGCGGCTATCTGCTGCAGGCGGTGCTGTCGATGCAATACACCTTCGACATCAAGCCCTCCGACATCTTCTGGTGCACCGCCGACATCGGCTGGGTCACCGGTCACAGCTATATCGCCTATGGCCCGCTGGCCTGCGGCGCCACCCAGGTGGTGTTCGAAGGCGTGCCGACCTACCCGGATGCCGGCCGCTTCTGGCGCATGATCCAGGACCTGAAGGTCACCATCTTCTACACCGCGCCGACTGCGATCCGCTCCCTGATCAAGGCCGCCGACAACAACCCGTCGCTGCACCCCACCAAGTACGATCTCTCCAGCCTGCGCATCCTGGGTTCGGTCGGCGAGCCGATCAACCCGGCGGCCTGGGAGTGGTATTACGAGAATGTCGGCGGTGGTCGCTGCCCCATCGTCGATACCTTCTGGCAGACCGAGACCGGCGCCCACATGATCACGCCGATGCCGGGCGCGACGCCGCTGGTGCCGGGTTCCTGCACGCTGCCCTTCCCTGGCATCCAGGCTGCGGTGGTGGACGAGACCGGCACCGAAGTGCCGAACGGCCAGGGCGGCATCCTGGTGGTGAAGCGCCCGTGGCCGTCCATGATCCGCACCATCTGGGGCGATCCGGACCGCTTCAAGAAGTCCTACTACCCGGAAGACTTCAAGGGCAAGCTCTACCTGGCGGGCGACGGCGCCATCCGCGACAAGGACACCGGCTACTTCACCATCACCGGCCGTATCGACGACGTGCTGAACGTCTCCGGCCACCGCATGGGCACGATGGAGATCGAGTCCGCGCTGGTCGCCCACGAGAAGGTGGCCGAGGCGGCGGTGGTCGGCCGTCCGGACGACGTCACCGGTGAAGCCATCGTTGCCTTCGTCGTGCTGAAGGGCCAGCGCCCGACCGGCGAGGATGCCAAGGCGATGATCAAGGAGCTGCAGAACTGGGTGGGCAAGGAGATCGGTCCGATCGCCAAGCCCAAGGACATCCGCTTCGGCGAGAACCTGCCCAAGACCCGCTCCGGCAAGATCATGCGCCGCCTGCTGCGCCAGCTGGCCAAGGGCGAGGACATCACCCAGGACACCTCCACGCTGGAGAACCCGGCCATCCTCGAGCAGCTGAAGCAGAGCGCGGGCTAAGCCCGGGCCTGCGGGGCCGGCGCAAGGCCGGCGGCCCCGGTACCGTCTTACGGAGAAAGCCCGGCCATGCAGCCGGGCCGGGAGGGGGAGCAAAGAAGGCGCACGCCAAGATGCGCTTCTTTTCGGGGTCGTCTCCGGCATTGGCCGGAGGCGACACCACCTATAATCACGGACCGCCATCATCACCGGGGCGAATGATGCGCAAAGGTCTCGCCGGGCAACGCCTGGTCGCCGTGTTCATTGCCGGCGTGCTGCTGTTCAACTATCCCTTGCTGTCGCTGTTCGACCGCCCGCTGCGGGTGTTCGGGCTGCCTTTGTTGCACGTCTATCTCTTCCTTTGCTGGGGCGGGCTGATCGCCCTGGTGGCCTGGATCGCCGAACGGGGCGCACGTTGACGGGCTGTCCGCGATGATTTCCGGCGCGGTCATCGTCGGCGCTTCCTGCGCCTATCTGCTGGTCCTGTTCGCCATCGCCTACCTGGGCGACCGCAGCGCCGACCGTGGCCGCTCGCTGATCGCCAACCCGTGGACCTATGCGCTGTCGATGGCGGTGTATTGCACCGCCTGGACCTATTTCGGCAGCGTCGGCCGTGCTGCGTCCGGTGGTGTCTGGTTCCTGCCCACCTACCTCGGGCCGACGCTGGGGCTGACGCTGTCCTGGCTGTTGCTGTTGAAGATGATCCGCATCGGGCGGACGCAGCGCATCACCTCCATTGCCGACTTCATCGCCTCGCGCTATGGCAAGAGCCACCTGCTGGGCGGGCTGGTGACCATCATCGCGGTGGTCGGCGTCGTGCCCTACATCGCCCTGCAACTCAAGGCCATCTCCAGCGGCTACACCGTGCTGCTGGGTTCGCAAGATGGCCTCTTCAGCTCGTCCGCCGGGGCCAACTGGCTGGAGGATGGCGCTTTCTTCATCGCCTTGGCGCTGGCGGTATTCACCATCCTGTTCGGTACCCGCCACCTGGATGCCACCGAGCGCCACGAGGGCATGGTGGCGGCGATCGCCTTCGAGTCGGTGATCAAGCTGGCGGCCTTCGTCGCCGTGGGCGTGTTCGTCACCTACGGCTTGTACGACGGTTTCGGCGATCTCTACGAAAGAGCGGCGGCGCAGCCGGAGTTGGCCGGGCTGCTGGTGTTCGACGGCGGCAGCGCCATCGGCCACGGCGGCTGGTTCGCCCATGTGCTGCTGGCGATGCTGGCACTGTTCTTCCTGCCGCGGCAGTTCCAGATCGCGGTGGTGGAGAACGTGAACGAGGCCCACCTGCGCCGCGCCACCTGGCTGTTTCCCGCCTACCTGCTGGCGATCAACCTGTTCGTGATCCCCATCACCCTGGGCGGCCTGCTGCATTTCGGCCGCGGTACGGTGGACCCGGACACCTTCGTGCTCACGCTGCCGCTGGCGCACGGTTACGAGGGGCTGGCGCTGTTCGTGTTCATCGGCGGGCTGTCGGCCGCCACCGGCATGGTCATCGTCGAAACCATCGCGCTGTCCACCATGGTCTGCAACGATCTGGTGATGCCGGTGCTGCTGCGCTGGCGCCACCTCGGCACCGGCGCCCAGCGCGACCTCACCGGCCTGCTGCTGGGCATACGGCGTGGTGCCATCGCCGGCATCCTGATGCTGGGCTATCTCTATTTCCGGCTGGCGGGCGAGGCTTACGCGCTGGTCAGCATCGGTCTAATCAGCTTCGCCGCGGTGGCGCAGTTCGCGCCGGCAATGCTGGGCGGCATGTACTGGCGCGGCGGCACCCGCGAGGGCGCGCTGGCCGGCTTGCTGGCGGGCTTCCTGGTGTGGACCTACACCCTGCTGCTGCCGTCCTTCGCCAAGTCGGGCTGGCTGGATGCCGGCTTTCTCGAACACGGCCTGTGGGGGCTGGGCTGGCTGAAGCCGGAATCCCTGTTCGGCCTCGGCGGGCTGGACAACATCAGCCATGCGCTGCTCTGGAGCTTGCTGGCCAACATCGCCTGCTACGGCGTGGTGTCGCTGCTGCGCGAACCCTCCGCCGCGGAGGCCAGCCAGGCGACGCTGTTCGTGGATGCGCTGCGCCAGGGCGAAGCGCCGCGAGCCAGCTTCTGGCGCGGCGGGGTGGAGGCGCGCGAGCTGGTGCCGCTGGTGGCGCGCTTCCTCGGCCGCCATCGTACCGAGCAGGCTTTCCATGCCTATGCGCAGGCGCGCGGCGTCAGCGATATCGACGAACTCGAGGCGGATGCCGAACTGGTGCATTTCGCCGAGACCCTGCTCGCCGGCGCCATCGGCAGCGCGTCGGCGCGGGTCATGGTGTCCACCGTGGTGCAGGAGGCGCCGCTGCGGCTGGAGGAGGTGATGGACATCCTGGACGAGGCCTCCGAGGTGCGCGCCTACTCGCACCGGCTGGAGGAGAAGTCGCGCGAGCTGGAGGCGGCCACCGCCGAACTGCGCATGGCCAACGAGCGGCTGACCGAACTGGACCGCCTCAAGGACGACTTCATGTCCTCGGTGACCCACGAACTGCGCACGCCCTTGACGTCGATCAGGGCCTTTTCCGAGATGCTGCACGACGATCCCCGCATTGGTCTGGAAGACCGCCGGCGCTTTCTCGGCATCATCGTTTCGGAAACCGAGCGGCTGACACGGCTGGTCAATCAGGTGCTAGACCTGGCAAAGATCGAATCCGGCCATGCCGAATGGCACAATTCCGAAGTGGATATGCGTCAGCTGGTGCTGCAGGCGGTGGAAACGACCGCGCAGCTGTTCCGTGAGCGGCAGGCCGAGGTGGAGCTGGATCTGCCCGACACGGTACCGTCACTGTTGGCGGATCATGATCGCCTGCTGCAGGTGATGTTGAACCTGCTGTCCAACGCCGCGAAGTTCCTGACACCGGGAGAGGGGCGTGTCAGGGTGACGCTGCGGACGGAGGCCGGGGGCTTCCGGGTGGATGTGGCAGATAACGGCCCCGGCATCGAACCGGGGCTGGAGGCGGTGATCTTCCAGCGCTTCCGCCAGGGCGGCAACGAGCGCTCGCGGCCGCAAGGTACCGGCCTCGGCTTGCCGATCAGCCGGCAGATCATCGAACACTTCGGTGGCCGCCTGTGGATGAGCTCGGTGTCCGGAGAAGGCGCCACGTTCTCGTTCACGCTGCCGCTCGCGCCGGCTACGCCGGCGGCCTGAGGGGCGCCGATGCCTGCGGGCGCGGGGCTTCACATAGAATGCAGGGGGAGGGGGAAGGATGACGAAGAAAATACTGATCGTGGATGACGAGCAAAACATCGTCATCTCGCTCGAATTCCTGATGAAGCGCGAAGGCTTCGACGTGCTGGTGGCGAATGATGGCGACGAGGCGGTGCGCCGCATCCGCGCCGAGCAGCCCGACTTGGTGCTACTGGACGTGATGATGCCGAAGAAGAGCGGCTTCGAGGTCTGCCAGGAGATCAAGGCCGACCCGAAGACCCAGGCCACCTGCATCCTGATGCTGACCGCCAAGGGCCGCGACACCGAGGTGGCGAAGGGGCTGGCGCTGGGCGCGGACGCCTATATGACCAAGCCCTTCTCCACGCGCGAGCTGGTTGCCCGGGTGCGCAGCCTGCTGGGCATGGAGGCGTGAGCCTGCCGATGAGCCCCCGCGCCCGGCTGACCCTGGCCACCATCGCGGTCCCGCTTTTCCTGCTCCTCACCCTCGCCGCGGTTGGCGGCATCCTGTGGGTGGATCTCTCCGCCGAGGAGCGCGATGCGTTCGCCGGGCTGCTGGCCCCGCGCGTCGGCCTGATGTTCGTGTTCGTCGCCCTTGCCGCCTCGTGCGCCATCGCGGCGGTGAGGCAGCTCCACCGCAGTTATGTCGCCATGCCGGCGCGTCTGGCCGAAGAGGCGCGGGTACTGCTGAGCACCGGCGCCGCGCGGCCGGTCGGCGTCGCCGGCAGCCCGGAGGTGCGGGCCCTGGTGGAGACCATCAATGCGCTGGCGGAGCATCGTCGCAGCCTGGAAGACGACGTGGCCGAGCGCATCCGCGCGGCGATGAACTCGGTGGAGGAAGAGAAGAATCGCCTCGCCGCGCTGATGTCGGAGCTGACCCAGAGCGTCATCGTCTGCAACCTGGAAGGCCGGGTGCTGCTCTACAACGGCCATGCGCGGCAGCAGTTCCGCGCCCTGTCCGAAGCGCCGGCGGCGGCGGGCGGCGGCGAGCTGCTCGGGCTGGGCCGCTCCATCTACACGGTGTTCGACCGCGCCCTGGTCGATCACGCGCTGGAAACCGTGCGGCACCGGCTGCTGCGGGGCATACAGGCGGTCACCCACTTCGTCACCACAACACGCAGCGGCCAGCTGCTGCGGGTGCAGATGGCGCCGGTGCTGTCTGGCGGCGAGGGCGGGGTGGTGGCGGGCGGGCGCGAGGTCAGCGGCTTCATCCTGCTGCTGGACAACATCACCCGCAATTTCGAAACCGAGTCGCGTCGCGACCAGATGCTGCACACGCTCACCGAAGGCAACCGGGCTGCGCTGGCCAATGTGCGCGCAGCCGCCGAGATGCTGGACTACGCCGACCTGCAGGAGGAGTTGCGCGAGCGCTTTCGCAAGGTGATCCGCGACGAAGTCCAGGCCATGAGCCAGCTGCTGGACCGCACCGCCACCGAGTTTGCCGATTCGCTGAAGGCGCGCTGGCCGCTGGAGGAAATGCTGGGCGCCGACCTGGTCGCCGCCGCGCAGCGCCGCATCGAGCAGGTGGTGTCGCTGCCGACCAAGCTTGAGGAGGTGGACGAGCACCTGTGGCTGAAGGTGGACAGCTTCTCCCTGCTGCAGGCGCTTACCTATCTGGCGCACCGGTTGTCGGACGAATTCGAGGTGCGCGAGGTGCGCTTCCGTCTCCTTTCCAACGGCCGGCTGGTGCATCTGGACATGATCTGGTCCGGCCAGGCGATGAGCACCGAAACGGTGATGAGCTGGGAACTGGAGGCGATGCAGTTCGCCGGCGAGAGCAGCCCGTTGTCGGTGCGCGACGTCATCGAACGCCACGATGGCGAGATGTGGATGGAGCGGGAGAAGGTGCGCCACCGCGCCTTCTTCCGCATCACGCTGCCGGCCGCGGTGCCCCAGGTGGCGCTGGAAGCGCCTGCCTGCCCGGCGGGCGAGGGGCGGCCGGAGTACTACGACTTCGACCTCTTCAGCTGGTCCGAGCGCTCGCGCGCGCTGGACGACAGGCCGTTGGCCGAGCTGGCCTACACGGTGTTCGACACCGAGACCACCGGCCTCAACCCCTCCCAGGGCGATGAGATCATCCAGATCGGTGCGGTGCGCATCGTCAACGGCAAGCTGCTGCGCGGCGAGGCCTTCGAGCAGCTGATCGACCCCGGCCGGCCGCTGGACCCGGAGTCGGTCAAGGTGCACGGCATCACCGCCGACATGCTCGCCGGCCGGCCGGCCATCGCGACGGTGCTGCCGGCGTTCCACGCCTTTGCAGCGGATACCGTGCTGGTTGCCCACAACGCCGCCTTCGACATGCGCTTCCTCCAGCTCAAGGAGGCAGCGACCGGCCTGCGCTTCGACCAGCCGGTGCTGGACACCCTGCTGCTGTCGGCGGTGATCCACCCCAACCAGGAGTCCCACCGGCTGGAGGCCATCGCCGACTTGCTGGGCGTGGAGGTGGTAGGCCGGCATACCGCGGTGGGCGACGCGCTGGTCACCGCCGAGGTTTTCCTCGCACTGGTGCCGCTGCTGGCGGCCAAGGGCATCGTCACCCTGCGCCAGGCGCGCGAGGCGGCGGAGCAGTCCTACTACGCCCGGGTGCGCTACTGATGGCATGGGCCGTGGCGCGGCGGACATGAAAGGGCCGACGACTTTCGCCGGCCGGCTGCGGCGCTACTACGTCTGGTACACCGTGGCTTTCGTCTTCTTCGTCGGCCTGCTGGCGATGGCGGAGCAGCTCGGCCTGTCGCAGCGCGCCATCGGCCACGTTTTCCTGTTCGTGACGTTGGCCATCTACGCCAGCATCGGCGTCATGAGCCGCACCAGCGATGTCAGTGAGTACTACGTTGCCGGCCGCCGGGTGCCGGCGGTATTCAACGGCATGGCGACCGCCGCCGACTGGATGAGCGCCGCCTCCTTCATCGGCCTCGCCGGCACGCTGTACTTCACCGGCTTCGAGGGCCTGGCCTTCGTCACCGGCTGGACCGGCGGCTTCGTGCTGGTGGCGCTGCTGCTGGCGCCCTACCTGCGCAAGTTCGGCCAGTACACCATTCCGGATTTCCTCGGCGCCCGCTACGAGGGCAACGTCGCCCGGCTGGTCGGCATAGGCGCCACCATCCTGGCGAGCTTCGTCTACCTGGTGGCGCAAATCTATGGCGTTGGCCTGATCGCCAGCCGTTTCGTCAGCGTCGAGTTCGAGATCGGCCTCTTCGTCGGCCTCGCTGGCATCCTGGTGTGCTCCTTCCTCGGCGGCATGCGGGCGGTCACCTGGACCCAGGTGGCGCAGTACGTGATCCTGATCATCGCCTATCTGGTGCCGGTCGGCATCCTGTCTTACAAGCTCACCGGCGTGCCGATTCCGCAGGCGGCCTATGGCGCGGTGCTGAGCCAGCTTTCCCAGCGCGAGGAGATGCTGTTCGACGCGCCGGAGGAGGTGGAGGTGCGCAGCATGTACCGCTACCGGGCGGAGGATTACGGCACCAAGATCTCTACGCTGCCGGAGTCGCTGGATGCGGAGCGGCGCGGCCTGATCGAGCGCCTGCACCAGTTGCGCGCGGATAGCGCCCCGGCGCGCGACATCGCCCTCACCGAGCGTGCGCTGCGAGACCTGCCGCGCTCGCCGGAGGAGGCGAGGGTGGCCTGGGAGCGCGCCCGCGGCGAGGCGCTGGAGCGCGCCAGGCCGCCACCGCGCCATGCCGAGGCGCATCCCGGGGCAACGGAGGAGGAGTCGGTCGCCAAGCGCAACAACTTCCTGGCGCTGGTCTTCGTGCTCATGGTCGGCACCGCAGCGCTACCCCATGTGCTGGCGCGCTACTACACCACGCCCGGCGTGGCGGATGCGCGCCGCTCGGTGTTCTGGTCCATCGTCTTCATCTTCCTGCTCTACGTCACCGCGCCGGCGTATGCGGTGTTCGCCAAGTGGGAGGTGTATACCAATGTGGTCGGCTCCAGCCTGGCGGTGCTGCCGAGCTGGGTGGCGTCTTGGGGCAAGGTCGGGCTGGTGCGCATCGACGACATCAACGGCGACGGCATCCTGCAGCTGGCGGAGCTGAGCCTGAACACCGACGTGATCCTGCTCGCCACGCCGGAGATCGCCGGCTTGCCCTACGTGTTCTCCGGCCTGGTCGCCGCCGGCGGGCTGGCGGCGGCGCTATCCACCGCCGACGGCCTGCTGCTGACCATCTCAAATGCGCTGTCGCACGACCTCTACTACAAGGTGATCAACCCGCGTGCCTCCACCCACCGCCGCCTGGTCATCTCCAAGTCGCAGCTGCTGGTAGTGGCGGCGGTGGCCGCCTGGGTGGCCTCGCTGCGGCCGGACAACATCCTGTTCATGGTCGGCTTCGCCTTCTCCATCGGCGCTGCCGCCTTCTTCCCGGCGTTGGTGCTGGGCATCTTCTGGAAACGTGCCAACCGCCCCGGCGCGGTGGCCGGCATGCTGGCCGGGCTGAGCATCACCCTCTACTACGCTTTCCGCACCCATCCCTTCTTCGGCGGCGCGGCGGCCAACGCCTGGTTTGACATCAACCCCATTTCGGCCGGTGTGTTCGGCGTGCCGCTGGGCTTTGCGGTGATCGTGCTGGTCAGCCTGTGCACCAGGCCACCGCCACGGGAGATCCAGGATCTGGTGGATTACGTGCGCTATCCGCACCTGCCGGAGCAGGAGGAAGGAACGGTGAAGAAAGCCTGAGCCGGCGCTCGTGGCAGCGTCGAATCAGGGCTTCCATATCGCCCGACTTGCGGCTACAATGCGCGGCTTCCACGGAGAGGTGGATGAGTGGTTTAAGTCGCACGCCTGGAAAGCGTGTTTAGGGTAATACCCTAACGCGGGTTCGAATCCCGCCCTCTCCGCCAGAATTCATCGAGGCCCGCAAGGGCCTTTGTCATTTCCAGCCTCCGGATGAATCTGGCTTCGATTTCCGCATGAATGTCCATTCAGTTGTGTCGTGGGTTTGGTAGCGGCGCAGCTTCCGAGCGCGCCGGCAGTCCTGGGCTGTTTTAAGGAAATGCCGCGTCGGGTCGCAACCAGCGACGACAAGGGATACCGCTCCATTCCGGGTTGATGCAGAGGGCGGCATACCGGATTTCCCTTTTCGCGTCCGTCGGGAATGGGGCTGTACCGCTGTGTGATGTTGCGGGCTTGCCACCGGCATGGCCCGGGCGCGCTTTTGTCTTTTATACTCTGAATGACTGGCGGCCGGATCCTTCCTCGCGAAGTGGGCAATTGCACCGGCCGGAAATGAGGCCGGTTTTCGGCTTGCAGGCGGTCGGGCCTAGCATAATAGGAGAGGGACATTGAAGAGGAACAACCTGCCGGTAACGACTTCACTGCTGGGGCTGTCCCTGGCTGTCCTGGCGCAACATCCGGCTCAGGCCGCGCCCTGCGGAACCATCAATACAGCGGTATTCGATACCAGCGGGGTTGCATGTGATGGACCGGCTTTCGTCGGCAGCGGCCTGACCAGCTTGGCTATTGCCGTGAGCTCCACCATCTCGGGTGGATCGATAGGTCTTCAGAGCAGCTCATCCATCCTCGACTCCCTGATCAATGACGGCGTGATCAGTGCGAGCGACAGGGGGCTTTTCAACGCAGGTGGCAGCATAGGCACCCTGTCCAATGCGGGGACCCTTTCTGCATCGGCTGCACAGTCGGCCGGTATCCACAATGTGGCGACTATAGGCCTGATCCACAACCAGATTAGCGGAACCATAGTCGGCCAATACGCTGGCATCAGTAATAGTGGTTTCATTGGCGACGCCACCAGCGGCACGATAGGCACCATCATCAATGCCGGCCTGATTACCGGGAGTGGCTCCGGCTCTTTGACAAGCAACGGTATCGTCAGCAGCAATGGCGGGTATATCGGCCTCATAGAGAACCAGGCGGGCGGAACCATAACCAGTAATTCGTCGGGTATTTTCAATTACGGCGGATCTACGATTGGGACCGTCACCAACTCCGGGATGATCAGCGGCCCCTTATATGGGATAGGTAATGAAGCCACGATAATCAGCCTGGAGAACACCGGAGGAACGATCTCCGGTGATCAGGCGGGCATATGGAATTCCGCTCAAGGCCATATCGATTCAATTGACAACGATGGCTTCATCGTTAGTTCCAGTGGCATAGGTATTTCCAATTCCGGCAGCATCGGTACGCTGACCAATAGCGGCACTCTCAGCGCCGCAACAGCAATCCAGAATGACGGGGCAGGCTCCATAGGCTCCGTGGTCAATTCGGGTTTGATCGCGGGCAATATCGGCAATACTTCCGCCAATGCGCTCACCATCGTTGGCGGAAGCGGCGGCACTATCGGTACCTTGACCGGCGTCAGCGGCGGAACGGGATCCGCCGACAAGGGAACGATCACCAGCACCACCGCGAATGTCGTCTTCAGTGATGGTGCGTTGCTGCTGAATGACAATATCGTTGCCACCGGCCATACGATTGCCAATACCGGCGCCCAGTTGCTGCTGAGCAATCAGGTCACGATGACGGGCGCCTATCTCCAGACGACGGGCTCGCTGCAACTCGATTCTTCATCCGCCGGGCTGACGGTGACCGGTGCGGCCAATATCACTGGCGGTGAGATCGAATTGGGCGGTTTCTCCGCCAGCGCCAATAACCTCGTCAATCAAGGCAGCGTGCTCGCGGTGAGCGGTGGTTCCGGCTCCACCTTTACCGGCCTCAGCTATGCCTCGGATGTGGAAGGGCTGGAGCTTGCCGGCTCGGTGACGGGAAACAGCCTCTCCCTCACCGGAGGCAACAATTACATTGGCGCCTCGCTGGCCTCGCTGGATAACAGCGGCACGCTGAATGCTTTCAATCCGGTATATGTCGCTTCCACCGGCTCCCTGGGCACGCTGACCAATTCCGGCGCCTTGATCGGCACGGGGGCAGGCGTCAGGAACCTGGGCAGCATAGGTACCATTAGCAACGATGGTTCCATCGTCGGCGGCACGATAGGCATCTACAACTACGGTTCGGCCTCCAGTATTTCCGAGTTGAATTCCTCGGGGACGATCCAGGGGCAGCTCGGTATCGTGAATGACGGCACCATCGGGCTGCTTCATAACCAGGGGCTGGTGACCGGCAGCGTCAATGCGATCTTCTCATCCGGTCAATTGGGCACGATCCGGAATGCCGGCGTGATCGCAGGCAACATCGTCAATACCTCCACCAATGCGTTGAGTATCACTGGCGGAACCATTTCGGCACCGGGCACGTTGACCGGTTACGGCGGTGGCATCGGCACCATCAGCAGTACCGCGGCGAATGTGCTGTTCCTTGGAGGAGGCGTGCAGTTGCTGAACAGCAACATCAACGTCGGCTCCAACGCGGTCGTGAATAGCGGCGGCGTGCTGATGGTCAATGAGGCGATCAGCATCACCGGTAACTACACCCAGAGCACCGGTGGGTTGATTGTCGGCGTTTCGTCATCCAGCTACGGCAACCTGCTCGTCAGCGGCAACGCGTCGCTGACCGGTGGGTTCGTCAACATGCAGGCATTGGGCGGCGGCAGCGTGCAGGAGGGCACCTACACCATCGTTTCCGCGGGCAGCGGCCTGAGCCTCGGCAACCTGTCCTACTACGCCAGCGGCTATGTGGTCACTGGCAGCCTGGTCACGGTGGGCGGCAACACCCAGTTGGTGCTGACGGTGGGAGATGGGGGAGGCGTTCCGACCACGGAGTACACCCGTATCGGCCAGCAGCAGGGCGGCTTCGCCACTGGCATGGGCGTGGCGCTGGACAGGATTGCGGCAATCGCCTCCAGTAGCGGCGTCACCCCGGCTGCCGCTGCCTTCCAGTCCGACGTGCTGGCGCCGCTGGGTGCCTTGTCCGAGGGCGAGCAGCAGGTGGGCGTAGCGCAGTTGGCCCCCAATCAGCTGACGCCGCAACTGATCTCCACCGCGGTGAAGCCGGTGGCGATGGCGATCGGCCAGCATCAGGAGATGATCGCTGGCGTGATGAACGGCAGCGACCGCAACGCGGTGGCCCAGATGGCGGGTCTCACCGGGCAATCTTCCGGCGATGGCCTGCTGGGCCAGCGGGGCGCGTTCTGGGGCGAACTGGTGGGCGGCGTAGCCGATCGCGACAACTCCCGCAAGGCGGCCGGCTACCGCGCCAGCAGTGCTGGCTTCGTGATCGGCGCGGATTGGTACGCCAGCCCCAGCTTCATGGCTGGCCTGGCCTTCAGCTGGATCCGGAACGATCTCGACGGCAGGGGCGTTTCCTCCGGCAGCAAGACGCAGGCCGACACTTACCAAGTGACCGCCTACAGCCTGTGGCTGCCGGACTGGGCAGATGGCCGGCTGTCGATCGCCGGGCAGCTCGGCATCGGCGTCAACCGCTATGACCAGAGCCGCCGCATCGACTTCCTCGGGGTCAAGGCCAAGGCCGACTACGACGGCGAGCAATACCTCGGCCAGGTCACGGTGGGCTACGACTTCCCGCTCAACCAGAACCTCACCCTGACACCGCAGTTCAGCCTGATGGCCGCGCGGCTGGAGAACGACGGCTACACCGAACACGGCGCCGGCGCTGCCAATCTGAAGGTGGATCACCTCAGCACCGACGTGCTGACCCAGGAGCTGGGCGTGAAACTCTCCGCCAGCTTCGATACCGCAGCCGGCCGGCTTGCACCCGATGTGAAGGTGGCCTGGCTGCACGAGTACGAGGACGGAGCGATTCGCACCAGTGGCGCGATGGGTGGCGTCGCTTTCACTTCATCCTCCACCAGGCTGAGTGCGGATGGCGTCACCGTGGGGGTGGGCGCGACGCTGGACAAGAAGAACGGCGTCAAGCTGCGTCTGGAGTACAACGGCGACTTCCGCCATGCCTACCAGGCTCACACCGGGGTACTGCGCGCCAGCTGGGATTTCTGATCCCGCCTCTTCCCCGCATGCCGGGCGAGCCGCGGCCGCGGTGATGCCCGGCTCGGCGCGGGCAGCCCGGCCCTCGCGATGCCCCCTGGCCACCTGTCGGTCCCGCGCTGTCGGGAAACGCAGGTGGCCTGTGTTTCCCGTGGCAGACCTGTCTCGGTCGCCGGTCCGGTGATCTATAGTCACACGCTCCCATTCCGCCCAGCCCAGCCATGACCTCACCTCAGCAACCCCAGCAGATAACCGTGGAACAGGCGCTGGGGCAGGCCCAGGCGCACTGGAACGCAGGCCATGCCGACCAGGCGGAGCGGCTCTGCCAGCATGTGCTGGCATTGTGGCCCGGGCAGTCCGACGCCCTGCACCTGATGGGCTTGATGGCGCATGCCTACGGCAATCTCGACCTCGCCATCGACCACTTGCGCAAGGCCTGCCTCGCGCCCCGGGTGCCGGCCGCCTTCCTCAGCAATCTGGCCGAGATGTGCCGGCAGAAAGGTTTGCTCGAAGAAGCGGAGCGGGCGGCGCGGCGTGCCGTGACGCTGGAAAACACACTGGTGGCGGGGTGGAACAACCTCGGCATCATCCTGCAGGAGGCCGGCAAGCTGGAGGAAAGCCTGCATTGCCTGCAGCGGGTGGCCGCCCTGCAACCGGGCTCGCCCGAAGCCCACAACAACCTTGGCAACACCCTCAAGCGCATGGGCAGGCTGGCGGAGGCCCGCCGTTGTTATGAGGCGGCGCTGGCCCTGGCGCCGGCCTATGCTGAAGCCTTCAGCAACCGGGCCAACCTGCTGACCGAACTGGGGGTACTGGACGAAGCCCTGGCCGATGCCCGTCGTGCCATCGACATCAACCCCCGGCTGGCCGACGCTTACATCAACGCGGGTGCCGCGGAGCTGGCCGCCGGCCGCTACGAGCAAGCGCTGCGCTGGGCAGACGCCTTGGCGAATTTTGCTCCGCTGCATGTCGGCGCCATGGTGGTAAAGGCGAAAGCCTTGAGCTATCTGCATCGGCTGGACGAGGCGTTGGTGGAAGTCCGCAGGGCGGTCGCCAGCCTGCCGGACAACGGCGAGGCCCAGAACGCCCTGGGAGAAGTGCTGCAGGCCCGTGGCAACACTGCCGAGGCTCTGGCCGCTTTCGAGCGCTCGGCGTTAGCCCTGGGTTTCGCGCCGGAAAAGGCGCTGCTCAACCGTGCCAGCCTGCTGATGGAATTGGGCGAGCGGGATAAGGCGGAACAGGCTTTCGACGCGTTGCTCGCGCGTTTTCCGCGTGCGGCGGGGGCCTGGTTCAATTTCTCCGACCTGCACCGCTTCACCGCGCCGGACGACCCCGCGCTCGCCGCAATGGAAGCGCTGCTGGCGCCGGATGGCGTGCAGGTGCTCAGCGACCGCATCGCCCTCGGTTTCGCCCTGGCCAAGGCCTGGATGGATCTCGGCGAACCGGAGCGGGCCTTCGCCTACCTGGACGAGGCCAATCGCAGCAAGCGCGCTACCTTCTCGTACGACAGCGCCGCCACCGACCAATGGATGGCATCCATCGCGACGGCCTTTTCCGCCGAAGCGATGGCGCGGCCGCGCGCCGAAGTCGCCGGCAGCGAAGCCGCCTTGTTCGTGCTCGGCATGCCGAGGTCGGGCACCTCCCTGGTGGAGCAGATACTGGCGTCGCATCCGCAGGTGTTCGGTGCCGGGGAACTGGCGGACATCCATCACCTGACGCAGTGCGGGCTGTCCTATCCCGCCGGCGCGTCCCAGCTGCCGCTGGAAACGGAGGCCGCGCTGGGCCGGCGCTATCTGGAAAGCCTGCGCACGAGGGCGGGCAGCCACGCGTACATGGTGGACAAGATGCCCTCCAACTTCTTCCACGCTGGCTTCATCAACCGCATCCTCCCGGGAGCCCGCATCATCCATGTGCGGCGCAACCCGGTGGACACTTGCCTGTCCTGCTATTCCAAGCTCTTTACCCGCGAGCAATTGTTCGCCTACGACCAGACCGAACTCGGCCTGTTCTACCGGGCCTACGAGCGCCTGATGGCGCACTGGCGGGCGGTGCTGCCGGCAGACCGCTTCTTCGAGATCGAATACGAGGAACTGGTCGCCGACCTGGAAGGCTGCGTCCGTCGCCTGCTGGCGTTCTGCGGGCTGGCGTGGAGCCCGGCCTGCCTGGACTTCCACCAGACCCGCCGGCTGGTCAGAACCGCCAGCGTCAATCAGGTCCGCCAGCCCCTGTTCAACAGCAGCGTAGGCCGGTGGAAGCCCTATGCCCGGCAACTCGGGCCCCTGCTGGCTGCGCTGGGTGTTGAAGGCGTGGAGGGGAAGCCCGTGGAAGCAAGCCGCATCGCTTGAGGTCCTGGACACGGATGAACGCTGCCCCCATCAATCTCGCCGCTGTCGAGCCGCAACTGCGCGCCTTGCTGGCAGCCGGCCGTGGCGCCGAGGTCGAGGCCTGGATCAAGCCGCATCTGGCCGGCGGCTCGGGGCCGGCGCCGCTGTGGCTGCTGCTCGCCCACGCCCTGCGGGTACAGGGCAGGGCGGCGGAGTCACTGCCGATACAGCAGATGGTGGCGGACCAGATGCCCGGCGATCTCGCCGTCCGCTTCGATCTGGCCGAAACCCGGCTGCTGCTGGGCGATTTCGAACGGGGCTGGCGGGAGTACGCCTTCCGCTACAGCCTGCCGCACACCAGCCGCATCGAGCGCAAGGTGCAGAAGCCGCGATGGGACGGCAGACCCATCCCCGGCAAGACGCTGCTGATCCACGACGAACAGGGTTACGGCGATACCTTCCAGTTCATGCGCATGGTGGCCTGGGCCAAGGCACGCAGCCAGGCGCGTGTCGTTTTCGATGTCAATCGTGAAACCGCCGGCCTGGCCAGCCGCATGCAGGGGCATGACGCGATCACCCTGCGCGGCGACCTGCCGCCGGCCTTCGACTTCCACTGCGAGCTGATGAGCCTGCCGATGATCATGGGGCTCAAGCTGGCCGATCTGCCCGGCGAGCCCGTACCCTACTTGCAGGCGCTGCCCGAACGGCGCGCACTGTGGCGGGAGCGGCTCGCGCCCTACCCGGGGATGAAGGTCGCCTTCCTCTGGGCCGGCCGCCCCTCGCACCCCAACGACGGCAACCGGTCGATGACGCTGGAGATGCTCAAACCGCTGGCGCAAGCCGGCGTCAGCCTGTTCTCCATCCAGAAGGGGCCGGCCGAAGCCCAGGCGCTGACGCCGCCGCCCGGCATGCCGGTGGTGAGCCTGAGCGCCGACATCCGCGATTTCGAGGACACCGCCGCCATCCTGTGCGAGGTGGACCTGCTGATCTCCATCGACAGCTCACCGGTACACCTCGCCGGTGCCCTGGGCCGTCCCGCCTGGGTGCTGCTTCCCTTCCTGCCCGACTGGCGCTGGCTGCTGAATCGGGACGACACCCCCTGGTACCCGTCCACGCGACTCTTCCGGCAGAGAGAGTGGGGTGGATGGGGCGAGACCGTGGAGCGGGTCGCAGCGGCTCTGGCGGAGGCCGGACAGCGCCTGTGACAGGCGCCGGGCTGAAGCGCCGTCGGCGAAAAATGGGCAGGGCGGCGGGGGCCGGGGATAACCCGGTGCTGAAGACAATGGCGCGCATCTTGCTCGCCCTCGGGGATTCAAGCTTCCGGTTCCCTTCATGTGCGCTGACTTCCTCCGTGGCCTTCCCGAGCCGCCGCCCGCCGATCCTGGCCTCAACCTGATGCGGCTGGCGGCGCTGACAGCGGGCGACGGGGCGGGCATGGATGGCGAAACCCTGGGCCTGATGCGCCACGCCGTGGCCGACGGCGCGCTGCTCACCGCCGGCGATGCGGCGCTGTGGGCCGAGTTCGAACGCGGGCTGCTGGCTGCGGCGCCTTCGCGCATGCTGCGGGTGCTGCGCGATTGTGGTGCGCTGGCGGTGTTCCTGCCCGAGGTGGACGCCCTGTTCGGTGTGCCACAAAGCGCGGACGATCCGGCGGAGGTGGACATCGGCGAACACCTGCTGCGGGTGGTGGACGAGGCGGCGCGCTGCGGAGCGCCGGCGGCGCTGCGGTTTGCCGCGCTGGTGTTCAACGTCGGCAAGTCCGATTCGCCGCGGGAACACCTGCCGGCGCACTACCGCCACATGGAGCGCGGGCGCCCCCGCATCGAGGCCATCTGCGAGCGCAACCGGCTGCCGGCCGAGTATCGCGACCTGGCCTTGCTGGCGTTGGCGGAATGCGAGCGGGTGCACCGGGCGGCGGAAATGCGCGCCGGCTCCATTGCCGCCCTGCTGGAGCGGGTGGACGCCTTCGAGCGCGAGGAGCGTTTCGAGCGCCTGCTGTGCCTGTGCGAGTGCGACTTCCGCGCCTTTCCCGGCCGCGCCAGCCGCCGCTATCCCAAGGCGCCGATGCTGCGGCTGGCCCTGCGCGCCTGTCGCGAGGTGGATGCGGCAGCCGTGTTCTCCGACCAGGATGACCCGGAGGAGGCCGCTGCTGCCCTGCAGCAGGCGCGGGCGATGGCGGTGGCGGCGGCGCTGCGCTCCGAACGCTGGGCGCCGCCGGCGGCGGATGGCCTCTGATCCTGCGCATGTCGCGCCGCGGCGCCAGCCTGTACCATGCCGGCCGCCGCGCTCCTGCCGCGCCCTTGCCTCTTTCTCCCTTCACTCTCACTGGAGTTGTCATGAGCGATTTCCAACCGGGCATCCTGGCCCCGGTTCCCTCGATGGCGAGACATCTGTTCTTCCGCATCGCCCAGGCGGATGCACTGGGTACAGCCGTGCAGGCGCTGCGCGCGCTGCAGATCGACGATGGCGTGGTGGTGGGCCTGGGCCTGCCGCTGGTGCAGGCGCTCGGCAAGGAGGTGGCAGGTCTGCGCGTCTTCCCGGAAGGCTGCGCGGGGGAAGTCGCGGTGCCGTCCACGCCGTGGGACTTGTGGGTGTGGCTGCGCGGCGATGACCGCGGCGCGCTGTTCGAGCGCGCCCGCGGCATCGAGCAGGCGCTGGCGCCGGCGCTGTTGCTGGAGCGCGGCACCGACGCCTTCCGCTACAAGGAAGGCCGCGACCTGACCGGCTACGAGGACGGCACCGAGAACCCGGAAGGCGAGGCGGCGCTGGCCGCGGCCTTCGATGCCGGCGGCGCCAGCTTCGCCGCCATCCAGCACTGGCGGCACGACTTTGCCCGCTTCGACGCCATGAGCGGCGAGGACCAGGACAATTCCATCGGCCGCCGCCGCTCGGACAACGAGGAACTTGAAGACGCGCCGGAGTCAGCCCACGTCAAGCGCACCGCGCAGGAGGACTTCGACCCGGAAGCCTTCGTGCTGCGCCGCTCCATGCCCTGGGCGGAGGGCCGCAACGCCGGCCTGCTGTTTCTCGCCTTCGGCAAGTCCTTCGACGCCTTTGAGGCCCAGCTGCACCGCATGAGCGGCGCCGAGGATGGCGTGGTGGACGCGCTGTACCGCTTCACCCGACCGCTCACCGGCGGCTACTTCTGGTGCCCGCCGGTGGCGGAAGGCCGGCTGGATCTGTCTGCCATCGGCTGTTGAGGCCGAGGCAGCTGGCGCCGCCCCCGGCAGCGTCAGCCCGGCTCGCGCGCAAGCGACAGCCAAAAAAAGCGCCGACGGCCATCGAGGCCGCCGGCGCTTTTTCCTTTCCGCCGCTCAGAGACGGAAGCGGCGCACCGTTTCCCGCAGCTGCTGGGACAGGCCGGCCAGTTCGCGGGTGGCGTCGTCCACCTCCTGGGTGGATTCGCGGTTGCGGCCGCTCATGGCGGCGATTTCCTCGATGCCGCGGGCGATCTCGGTGCTGGTGGTGGCCTGCTCGTCCAGCGCGGAGGAAACGTCGCTCACCGTAGACACCACCTGCTGCGAGGAATCGTTGATGCGGGCGATGGCCTCGCCGGCCTCGCCGGCCAGGGCGACGCTGCGCTGCACGCCGCGCACCTGCTCGTCCATCGCGCGCACCGCGGAATCCGTGCCAGTGGTGATCAGGCCGACGATGCGGGCGATGTCCTCGGTGGAGGCGGCGGTGCGTTCGGCCAGCTTGCGCACTTCGTCCGCCACGACGGCGAAGCCGCGGCCCTGTTCGCCCGCGCGGGCAGCCTCGATGGCGGCGTTCAGCGCCAGCAGATTGGTCTGGTCCGCCACCTCCTTGATCACGGTGACCACGGTGGCGATCTCCTTGGACTGCTGGCCGAGGTTGCGGATGGCTTCGGCGGACTGGTCCACCGACTGGGCCACACGCTGGATGTCGCCCACCACCCGGCGTATCACCTCGGCGCCGTTCTGCGCAGTGTCGCCGGACTCGGTGGCGATCTTGCGCGCATCCGCGGTGAAGGCGGAGACGTGGGTGATGGAGGTGGTCATCTGCTCGATGGCGGCGGCGATGGACTCCGCCGCGCCGGATTGCTGGGCGCTGGCGGTGGAGATGGCGCCGGTGTTGCCGGCCAGGTTCTCGCTGGCGGAGGCGATGCGCTCGGCGTTGTCCTGGATTAGCCGCACCATGTTGCGCAACTCCTGCTGCATGCTGCGCAGGGCCATCGCCAAGCTGCCGATCTCGTCGTCGCGGTGGATGCGGATCTCGGTGGCGAGGTTGCCGCCGGCGATGTCGGTGGCGAAGCGGCGGGCATCTTCCAGCGGCCGCATGAGGAAGTTGCGGGCGAAGATGAAGCCGCCGATGCCGGAGATGGCGGCCGCCAGCAGGATCATCGCCAGCATCACCACCACCGCCTGCTGGAAGGCGGCCTGCTCCTGTTCGTACTCGTGGCGGGCGCTTTCGAGCTGGGCTTCGATCAGCTCGCGGATCACCGCCGAGATCGGATCCATGGTGGGGTAGAGCACCCGCTCGGCCACCGCGTGGATCTCGCTCAGGGCGCCGAGCTTGAGCTTCTCGATCATCTCGGTGACCAGTTTGTCGCCGGTGGCCATCAGCGGCTCGGCGGTCTTCACCAGCTCCTGCTCACGCGGGGAGAGCTGGCCGGCGCGGAAGGCCTGCCATTTCTCGCCGATCAGTTTGTGCGCCTTCTCCATCGCGGCGGCGCCGTCCTCCGGCGTCAGCGTGCCGTCGCGCACCTTCTGGGTGGCATTGACGATGGCGACCGCGTATTCGTCCGAGATGACCTTGAGGTCGCGCAGCGGAATCACCCGCTGGTTATAGACGCCATCCAGCCCGCTGAGGGTGGAATACATGCCCTTGATGCCCAGCAGGCCGAGGACGAGGGCGAGGCCGATCTGCAGCAGGATGGCGAGGTAGAGCAGGGTACGGACGGCCAGGCTCTTGCCCGCCGCGCGCGAGGTGGGGCGCGTCATAGTCTCCTCCGGCCGCCTTGCTGGCGGCATCGTTGTGTCGTTTGCGTGTTGCGCCGGAGGGCCTTGCCGAGCCGCCCGCCGGTGCAGGCGGACTGCCCTGCGTGGGGAAAGATACCCCCTTAGCGGTACGGCCGGGGTATTCCTTTAGCGTTTTATGAGGACTTCGACACGGTCCGGCGGGGCGCAGGGGCCGTGGCGGCGGGGATGCCCGCCGGGGTGGCGCCGGCCACCAGGCCGCTGGCGGTTTCGGCGATCAGCTCCAGCATGGCCTGCTGCGTCAGCGTCGCCGGCCGGCGCGAGCTGATGGCCAGCATCAGCTTGCTGCGCACCGAGGGCGAGACGATGGGATGGACGTCGAAGGCATTCGCGTTGCCGGAGGCGGTCACCGCGTTCATCGTCAGCACCGCGCTGCCGGCGCCGTCCGCCACCAGGTCGAGGATGGCGGCCACGCTGTCTATCTCCAGCGCGATGCGCGGCCGGCAGCCGATGTTGGCCAGCTCGGATTCGATCAGCATGCGCATCGCGTGCGGCCGGCTGGGAATCACCAGTTCGCGGGCGGCGATCTCCTTCAGGATCACCGGCTGCGGGCCGGCGCCGCTCTTGCGCTCGATGAGGAAGAGCTCTTCTTCCAGCAGCGGGATCAGGTCCACGTCCGGCGAAGCCACCGCGTTGTACAGCACCGCGATATCCAGCCGGCCGCTCACCAGGGATTCCTGCATGGTGGTGGACAGGCCTTCGGTGATGGACAGCGAGGCTTCCGGCAGGCGGGCGCGGAACTCCCGCGTCAGCGGCACCGTGAGCACCTTGGACAAGCTGGGCGGCAGGCCGAGGGCAACGCGGCCGCTCAGGGTGCCGCGCACCCGCGCCAGTTCCTCCTTGGCGCGCTCTATCTGGTGCAGCACGCCGCGGCCATGCTCCAGCAGCAGCTTGCCGGCCTCGGTGGTGGTCACGCCGCGGCCGTTGCGGATCAGCAGGCTCTGGCGCAGCTCCACCTCCAGCAGCCGCACCTGCCGGCTCAGCGCCGGCTGGGCGATGTCCAGGGCGATGGAGGCGCGGGTGAAGCTGCCCAGTTCCGCTACCCGGACGAAGTATTCCAGCTGCTTCAGATCCATGCTGCGCACTGCCAAGGAGAGAATAACTGCAGCGATGATATCGCAAAAAGGAATAGCTGATAGAGCGGCCCGCCCCTGTCGAACCGGGTTGGCGGCTCCCATAATCATCCCATGCAAACCCCTATCCCGACCCTGTTCATGCGTGGCGGCACCTCGCGCGGACCCTTCTTCAAGGAGTCCGACCTGCCCGCCGATATCGCCACCCGCGACCGTGTGCTGCTGGCTGTGATGGGGTCGCCCGACCGCCGCCAGATCGACGGCCTGGGCGGTGCCCACCCCCTCACCAGCAAGGTCGGCATCGTCCGCCGCAGCGAGGTGCCGGGCGTGGATCTGGATTTCCTCTTCGCCCAGTTGCAGCCGGAGAAGGACACGGTGGATACCACCCCCAACTGCGGCAACATGCTGGCGGCGGTGGTGCCCTTCGCGCTGGAGACCGGCCTGGTCCAGCCGCAGGGCGAGACCTCCACCTTCCGCGTGCTCACGCTGAACACCGACATGCAGTGCGACATCACCGTACGGACCCCGGGCGGCGTGGTGGAGTACGAGGGCGATGCCCGCATCGACGGCGTTCCCGGTTCGTCGGCACCCATCACCATCAACTTCCTGGATACCGCCGGCTCGGTGTGTTCCGGCCTGCTGCCCACCGGCAAGGTGCGCGACGTGATCGACGGCGTCGAGGTCACCTGCATCGACAACGGCATGCCGCTGGTGATCTTCCGCGCCGCCGACGTCGGCCGTACCGGCTACGAGACGGTGGCCGAGCTGAACGCCGACACCGAGCTCAAGGCCCGCATCGAGCGCCTGCGCCTGGCCTGTGGCCACGCCATGGGGCTGGGCGACGTCAGTGCCAAGAACTACCCGAAGATGACGCTGATCGCCGCGCCGCGCGATGGTGGCAGCCTTACCACCCGCAGCTTCATCCCGCACGTCTGCCACGACGCCATCGGCGTGCTCGCCGCAGTGACGGTGGCTACCGCCTGCGTGCTCGAAGGCTCGGTCACCGAGGGCATCGCGGTGGTGCCTGAGGGTGACGCCAAGAAGGTTTCGGTGGAGCATCCCACCGGCGAGTTCTCGGTCGAGCTCGCGCTCGATCCGGCGAACCCGCAGAACGTCACCCGTGCGGCGTTGTTGCGCACCGCGCGCCTGCTGATGCGCGGCGAGGTGATGGTGCCGGCCTCGGTCTGGAAACCGTAAGCGGCCCCGTTTCAAGTTAATCCACCCAAACGGCGAGCCGGAGCGCCTTCCCAGCGAGGCTGGCGCATCCGGAAACGACCTCCTATCAAACGCCAGAGAGCGTCCCATTCACTCGCTCATCGGAGACACGCAATGAGCAAGCAGCAGCCTGTGGACGTGCAGGCGTTTATCAACGGGCAGCCTTTTTCCCGGTTCCAGTGGGCCATCTTCGGCCTGTGTTTCTTCATCGTGCTGCTGGACGGCTTCGACACCGCCGCCATCGGCTACATCGCGCCGTCGCTGATCCAGGAATGGGGTGTCAGCAAACCCGAGCTGGCGCCGGTACTCAGCGCTGCGCTGTTCGGCCTCGCCGCCGGCGCGCTCTCGGCCGGCCCGCTGGCAGACCGCCTCGGCCGCAAGCGCGTGCTGGTCGGCTCCGTGCTGGTGTTCGGCCTGGCCTGCCTGGCCTCGTCCTTCGCCACCGATCTGAAGATGCTCACCGAGCTGCGCTTCGTCACCGGTCTCGGCCTGGGCGCGGCCATGCCGAACGCGGTCACGCTGATGAGCGAGTACTGCCCGGACAAGCGCCGCGCCATGATCACCAACGCCATGTTCTGCGGCTTCCCGCTGGGCGCGGCCTTCGGCGGCTTCCTGGCGGCGTGGATGATTCCGCAGTGGGGCTGGCGCAGCGTGCTGACGCTGGGTGGCATCGCGCCGCTGCTGCTGGTCGTGCTGCTGGTTGTGCTGCTGCCGGAATCGGTGCGCTACATGGTCGCCAAGGCGCAGCCGGCCGAGCGCATCCGCGCCGTGCTGAGCCGCATCTCCGCCACTGCGTCTTCGGCCACCGCCTTCGTCATGAGCGAAACCAAGGCGGTTGCTGACGGCAAGAGCGGCCTGGGCGTGGTGTTCTCGCGCGCCTACGCCGTCGGCACCGTGATGCTGTGGCTGTCCTACTTCATGGGCCTGGTGATCTTCTACGCGCTGATGAACTGGATGCCGGTGCTGTTCAAGGACGCTGGCCTCGCCCCCGGGCAGGCGACCCTGATCGCCGCGCTGTTCCCGCTGGGTGGCGTGGGCGCGGTGTTCTTCGGCTGGCTGATGGACCGCTTCAACGCCAACCGCATCATCGCGGTGGGCTGGCTGCTGACCGCCGTCGCCATCTTCTCCATCGGTGAAGTGGTGGGCAGCGTCGGCACCCTGGTGGTGGTGGTGTTCGTCGCCGGCACCATCATGAACACGGCCCAGTCCTCGCTGCCGGCGCTGGCCGCCGCCTTCTACCCGACCGCGGGCCGCGCCACCGGGGTGTCCTGGATGCTGGGCATCGGCCGCTTCGGCGGCATCGCCGGCTCCTTCCTGGTGGCCGAGCTGTCGCGCCGCCAGCTGAGCTTCAGCGAAATCTTCATGGTGGTGGCAGTACCGGCGCTGGTTTCCGCGGTGGCGCTGCTGATCAAGCAGTTTGCCCATCCGGAGCCCTCGGGTGCGGCCAAGCGGGTTGCCGAAGAGGTTCACGCCCACTAATAGTTGGCATTGAGGGGCGGCCCGCGCGGCTGCCCCGCAAGGCCGGTTACGAGCACGACGACAAAAGGACAAAACGATGATCATCGACTGTCATGGTCACTACACCACCGCACCGAAAGCGCTCGAAGAATGGCGCAACCGCCAGATCGCCGGGCTGAAGGATCCTTCCGCCACGCCCAAGGTTTCCGAGCTGCAGATCAGTGACGACGAACTGCGCGAGACCATCGAGAAGAACCAGCTCCGTTTGATGAAGGAGCGTGGTTCCGACCTCACCATCTTCTCGCCGCGCGCCAGCTTCATGGCCCACCACATCGGCGATTTCAATACCAGCTCCACCTGGGCGGCGATCTGCAATGAATTGTGCTATCGCGTCTCCCAGCTGTTCCCGGACAACTTCATCGGTGCCGCGATGCTGCCGCAGTCGCCCGGTGTCGATCCCAAGACCTGCGTCGCCGAGCTGGAAAAGTGCGTCAAGGAATACGGCTTCGTCGGCATCAACCTGAACCCGGACCCCTCCGGCGGCCACTGGACCAGCCCGCCGCTGTCGGACCGCCAGTGGTACCCCATCTATGAAAAGATGGTCGAGTACGACATCCCGGCCATGGTGCATGTGTCCACCAGCTGCAACAGCTGCTTCCACACCACCGGCGCCCACTACCTGAACGCGGACACCACCGCCTTCATGCAGTGCCTCACCTCCGACCTGTTCAAGGATTTCCCGACGCTGAAGTTCGTGATTCCCCACGGCGGCGGCGCGGTGCCCTACCACTGGGGCCGTTTCCGCGGCCTGGCGCAGGAGCTGAAGAAGCCGCTGCTGAAGGACCACCTGCTGAACAACATCTTCTTCGACACCTGCGTCTATCACCAGCCGGGCATCGACCTGCTGACCAAGGTGATCCCGGTCGAGAACGTGCTGTTCGCCTCCGAAATGATAGGCGCGGTGCGCGGCATCGACCCGGAGACCGGCCACTACTACGACGACACCAAGCGCTACATCGAGGCTGCCGCGATCAGCGCCGAAGACCGCTACAAGATCTACGAGGGCAACGCCCGCCGCGTCTATCCGCGCCTGGACGCCGCGCTCAAGGCCAAGGGCCTGTAAGGAGAGAACGAAGATGAGCCAACCGATGAACCAGCTCGGCATCGTCAAGCGCAACATCGTCCGCGCCGACAAGGCGGCGGTGGAGAAGCTGTCCAAGTTCGGCGTCGCCACCATCCACGAAGCGATGGGCCGCGTCGGCCTGATGAAGCCCTACATGCGCCCGGTGTATTCCGGCGCCAAGATCTGCGGCACCGCCGTCACCATCCTGCTGCAGCCGGGCGACAACTGGATGATGCATGTGGCCGCCGAGCAGCTGCAGCCGGGCGACGTCGCCGTGGCCGCCTGCACCACCGAGAACGAAGACGGCTTCTTCGGCGACCTGCTCGCCACCTCCTTCCAGTCCCGTGGCGCCAAGGGGCTGATCATCGACGGCGGCGTGCGTGACGTCGAAGAGCTGGAGAAGATGGGCTTCCCGGTGTTCTCCAAGGCCATCCATGCCAAGGGCACCATCAAGGCCACCCTGGGTTCGGTGAACATCCCGGTGGTGTGCGCCGGCGCGCTGGTGAATCCGGGCGACGTGGTGATCGCGGATGTGGACGGCGTGGTCGTGGTGCCCGCCGCCATCGCCCAGCAGGTGGCGGACGCCGCCGAGAAGCGCGAGTCCTTCGAAGGCGAGAAGCGCGCCAAGCTGGCCTCCGGCGTGCTCGGCCTGGACATGTACAAGATGCGCGAGCCGCTGGAAAAGGCTGGCCTGAAGTACATCGACTGAGGCCGCGGCGCAGCCCGCCCGCTTCCGCTCCGGCGTCCTCCGCAGGGCGCCGGGGCAGTCGCCCCCCCAGCAGCAAGAGCCAACTCGACGAGGTAGATCGAGCGATGTGAATCCCGCAGCGGCGTCGCCACCGCGCGCCGCTGCAGCCATGCCGCAACGCGGCTACAGCAGAAGAGGGGCACAGCCCCCATCACCCCCGGCCCGGAGGAGACAGAGAGCATGAAGGCGAACGAGATCGACACCCAAGGCAAGCAGTCCCTTCCACCCCAGGCCGACCCGCAGCGCCGTGCGCTGCTGGCTGGCCTGGCCGGCTTTGGCGGCCTCGCCGCCGCCGGCCTGGGGCTGCCTGCCTGGGCGCAGCAACCGGCGGCCGCCGCCAATGGCACCCGCATCATCCTGGTGGGCACCAAGGGCGGCCCGCGGGTGGGCGGAGAGCGCTCCAACCCCTGCACCGCGCTGCTGATCGATGGCGTGCCCTATGTCATCGACTGCGGCCAGGGCGTGGCCCGCCAGCTGGTGCAGGCCGGCATCTCGCTGCGCGACCTGCGCTACGTCTTCCTCACCCACATGCACTCCGACCACAACCTGGAGTATGGCGGCCTGCTCTACAGCGCCTGGGCCACCGGGCTGAAGGACAAGGTCGCCGTCTATGGGCCGCCGCCGCTCGAAGAGATGACGCAGGCCTTCTTCGAGTACATGAAGTTCGACATCGACACCCGCATCGGCGACGAGGGCAAGCCCGATCCGCGCCAGCTGGTGGAGACGCACACCTACGACCGCGATGGCGTGATCCTGCAGAACGCCCAGGTCAAGGTCAGCGCCGCGCGCAACATCCATCCGCCCATCCACCACTCCTACGGCCTGCGCTTCGAGACGCGTGACCGCAGCGTGGTGGTGTCCGGCGACACCAACTATTCCGAAGCCATCGTCAAGCTCGCCAGCGGCGCCGACGTGCTGGTGCACGAGGCCATCTACGTGCCGGGCGTGGACGCCATGCTCAAGCGCGTGCCCAACGCCGCCACCCTGCGCGAACACCTGCTCGCCAGCCACACCACGACCGAGGACGTCGGCCGCGTGGCCGCCGAGGCCGAGGTGAAGAAGCTGGTGCTGACCCATCTGGTGCCGGGCGATGATCCCGGCATCACCGACGAGATGTGGCTCGAAGGCGTGCGCAAGCACTACAAGGGCGAAGTCGTCGTCGGCAAGGACCTGATGGTGCTGTGATGGACGAGCCGCTCATCCTGCGTGTCGGCCTCATCGGTTACGGCGAGGTGGGCCGCATCCTGGCCGAGGATCTGCGCGCGCTCGACGTCGCCGTGTCCGCATTCGACCTCAAGCTGGCGGACGAAACAGCCGCCGCGCCGCTGCGCCGGCATGCCGCCGCGCATGGCGTAACGCTGGCCGCCTCCCATGCCGAGGTCGCCGCCGGCTGCGAGCTGCTCATCTCCGCAGTCACCGCCAGCCAGGCGGTGGCCGTGGCCCGGGCCTGCGCGCCCGGCCTGGCCGCCGGCACCTTCTTCCTCGATTTCAACTCCGCCTCGCCCGGCGCCAAGCTCCGCGCGGCGGAGATCATCGACGGGGCAGGGGGGCGCTATGTGGAAGGCGCGGTGATGACCTCGGTGCCGCCTCACCGCATCCGCGTGCCGCTGCTGCTGGGCGGGCCGCACGCGGCGGCGCTGGCGCCGGCGCTGGCATCCCTCGGCTTCGAGGCGCAGATCGCGGATGTGCGCCTGGGCGTGGCCTCCGCCACCAAGATGTGCCGCAGCGTGATGATCAAGGGCATGGAAGCCCTGGTCATCGAAAGCCTCACCACCGCCCGCCACTACGGCGTGGAGAACGCGGTGCTGGCCTCGCTGTACGAGACCTTCCCTGGCATCGACTGGGAAAAGCAGGCCGCCTATTTCTTCCAGCGCGTCATCCAGCACGGCCGCCGCCGCAGCGAGGAAGTGCGCGAAGTGGCGCAGACGGTGCGCGAGGCCGGCCTCGTGCCCTGGTCCGCCGCCGGCACCGCCGAGCGCCAGGCCTGGATCGCCGACCTCGCCGATGCCGGCCTGTTCGGCGACCGGGCCGCACCCGAATTCGCCCGCAGCGCTGACTGGCGCACCGAGGCCGACCGCATCCTGGGCAGCCTGGGGAAGGGCGGCGAGTGAGCGTGGCGCAATGGCAAACCGATTTCAGAAAGGCACATGCCCGCCCAGCACGGCATGGCCAACACAACCCAAAGGAGACCGTGAGATGAAACTGAAGAACCACCTGGGCAGCGCCATCGCCGCTGCGCTGATTGCCTTTTCCACCACCGCGACGCATGCCGCCGAGCCGGCTGCCGCCGCCTCGTCCGCCAGGGATTTCAGCGTGGTGCTGCTGGGCACCGGCACGCCCAATCCCAACGCCGAGCGCTTCGGCGGCGCGGTGCTGGTGCAGGCCGGCGGCCAGAACCTGGTGTTCGACGCCGGCCGCGGCGTCACCATCCGCCTGTGGCAGCTCGGCCTGCCGCTGAGCAGCGTGGATCATGTCTTCCTGACCCACTACCACTTCGATCACACCAACGGCCTCGTCGACCTGTGGCTTACCGGCTGGGTATCCACAGCTTATGGCGGGCGTACCACGCCCTTCCGCATCACCGGCCCCAAGGGCCTGGGTAATCTCACCAGGGGGCTGGAGGCCGCCTATGCGGACGACCTCGCGGTGCGTGTGGCGGACGAAGGCCTGCCGCTGTCCGGCGTGAGGTTCGACGTCACCGAGTTCGATGAGGCCGGCGGCGTGGTGTACGAGCAGGGCGGCGTCAAGGTCACCGCCTTTCCCAATGAGCATGGCGAGAAGATCCACCCTTCGGTGGGCTACCGCATCGACTACGGCGGCCGCTCGGTGCTGATCTCCGGCGACACCCGGCCCTCGTCCGGCGTGCTCAAGCACGGCAAGGGCGTGGATCTGCTGATCCACGAAGTCGCCGCCGCCCGCCCCGGCCTGCTGGAAGAGAACCCCAAGATGCAGCCCATCATGGACCACCACTCCACCCCGGAGCAGGCCGGCAGGATCTTCGCCGAAACCCGGCCGAAGCTGGCGGCCTACACCCATTACGTGCTGCCCGCCACCAAGAAGTACCCGCCGATGTCGGTGAACGACATCAAGCAGGCCACGCAGACGGTCTATGACGGTCCGCTGGCGATGGGCGAAGACCTGATGCGCTTCGACATCGCCGACACGGTCAGTGTGGTGCCCTGGAAGCCCGCCAGCCGATGAAACCCGCGCCGGGCGTCCCCGCAGGCCGCCCGGCCTTCTACCGACAACAATTTGCCTTAGTGGAAAGCGACATGGAATTCACCAAGACCCCCGGCTGGCTCGACTGGTATCAGGGCCCGACCAAACCTCAGTTCAAGCTCCCTGCCGGTGCGGTGGACGCGCATTGCCATGTGTTCGGTCCGGGGGCGGAATTCCCCTACGCGCCGGAGCGCAAGTACACCCCCTGCGACGCCAGCAAGCACCAGCTCTACGCCTTGCGCGACCACCTCGGTTTCGCCCGCAACGTGGTCGTCCAGGCCACCTGCCACGGCGCCGACAACCGCGCCATGGTGGATGCGCTGGTGCATTCCGGCGGCAAGGCCCGCGGCGTGGCCACCGTGCGCCGCAGCGTCACCGACGACGAGCTGAAGGCGATGCACGAAGCCGGCGTGCGCGGCGTGCGCTTCAACTTCGTCAAGCGCCTGGTGGACTTCACCCCCAAGGACGAGCTGCTGGAGATCGCCAGCCGCATCGCCCCGCTGGGCTGGCATGTGGTGATCTACTTCGAGGCGGTGGACCTGCCCGAGTTGTGGGACTTCTTCACCGCGCTGCCGACCACGGTGGTGGTGGACCACATGGGCCGGCCAGACGTGAGCAAGCCGGTCGACGGCCCCGAGTTCGAGCTTTTCCTCAAGTTCATGCGTGAGCACGAAAACGTGTGGAGCAAGGTAAGCTGCCCGGAGCGCCTGTCGGTGAGCGGCCCGCGTGCGCTGGACGGCGAACGCAACGCCTACCGCGACGTGGTGCCCTTCGCCCGCAAGGTGGTCGAGAGCTTCCCCGACCGCGTGCTGTGGGGCACCGATTGGCCGCACCCCAACCTCAAGGACCACATGCCGGACGATGGCCTGCTGGTGGATTTCATCCCCCACATCGCCCCTACCGCCGAGCTGCAGCAGAAGCTGCTGGTCGACAACCCGATGCGGCTGTACTGGCCGGAAGAAGTCTGAGCGCGGCGCGCCCGGCATAGAAGGAGAAGCACCATGGCACTCGACAAGCCATACACCGACGTTCCCGGCACCATCATTTTCGATGCCGACCAGTCGCGCAAAGGCTACTGGCTCAACCAGTTCTGCATGTCGCTGATGAAGGCGGCCAACCGCGAGCGCTTCAAGGCCGACGAGCGGGCCTACCTGGACGAGTGGCCGATGACCGAGGAGCAGAAGCAGGCGGTGCTCGCCCGCGACCTCAACTGGTGCATGCGAACCGGCGGCAACATCTACTTCCTCGCCAAGATCGGCGCCACCGACGGCAAGAGCTTCCAGCAGATGGCGGGCAGCATGACCGGCATGACCGAAGAGGAATACCGCGACATGATGATCAAGGGCGGCCGCTCCGCCGAGGGCAACCGCTACCTCGGCGAGAACGGCGACGCCCAGCCGCAGAACCAGCCGCAAGGCGCCGCCGGCAAGAAGAAGGACTGACCATGGCCAAGATTTCCGCCTCCGTTTACACCTCGCACGTACCGGCCATCGGCGCCGCGATCGACCTGAAGAAGACTGGCGAGGCTTACTGGCAGCCGCTGTTCGCCGGCTACGAGTACTCCAAGCAGTGGATGAAGGAGAACACGCCCGACGTGATCTTCCTCGTCTACAACGACCACGCCACCGCCTTCAGCCTGGACTTCATTCCCACCTTCGCCATCGGCACCGCCGCCGAGTTCATCCCGGCGGACGAGGGCTGGGGGCCGCGCCCGGTGCCCAAGGTCATCGGCCATCCGGAGCTGGCCTCGCACATCGCCCAGAGCGTGATCCAGGACGATTTCGACCTCACCATCGTGAACAAGATGGAAGTGGACCACGGCCTCACCGTGCCGCTGTCGCTGATGTTCGGCGAGCCGGACGCCTGGCCGTGCAAGGTCATCCCTTTCGCCGTCAACGTCGTGCAGTACCCGGTGCCCTCCGGCCGCCGCTGCTTCCAGCTCGGCCAGGCCATCCGCAAGGCGGTCGAGAGCTACGACGACGACATCAAGGTGCAGATCTGGGGCACCGGCGGCATGAGCCACCAGCTGCAGGGCGCCCGCGCCGGCCTGATCAACGCCGAGTGGGACAACCGCTTCCTCGACCGCCTGATCGCCGACCCGGCTGACCTGGCGCAGATGCCGCACATCGACTACGTGCGCGAAGCCGGCTCCGAGGGCATCGAGCTGGTCATGTGGCTGATCGCGCGCGGCGCGATGGCCGACGTCAACGGTGGCGCCAAGCCGACCGTGAAGCACCGTTTCTTCCACGTCCCGGCGTCCAACACCGCCGTGGGCCATCTCATTCTGGAGAACAACTGACATGAGCAAGACGATCAAAGTGGCGCTGGCCGGTGCCGGCGCCTTCGGCATCAAGCACCTGGACGGCATCAAGAACATCGACGGCGTCGAAGTCGTGTCGCTGGTCAGCCGCGACCTGGAAAAGACCAAGGAAGTGGCCGACAAATACGGCATCGGCCACATCACCACCGACCTCGCCGACAGCCTGGCGCTGCCGGAAGTGGACGCGGTGATACTGTGCACCCCCACCCAGATGCACGCCTCGCAGGCCATCGCCTGCCTGCGCGCCGGCAAGCATGTGCAGGTCGAGATCCCGCTGGCCGACTCCCTGGCCGACGCCCGGGAAGTGGTGCGCCTGCAGCAGGAAACCGGCCTGGTCGCCATGTGCGGCCACACCCGCCGCTTCAACCCCAGCCACCAGTGGGTGCACAAGAAGATCGAGGCCGGCGAGTTCAACGTCCAGCAGATGGACGTGCAGACCTACTTCTTCCGCCGCACCAACATGAACGCGCTCGGCCAGCCGCGCAGCTGGACCGACCACCTGCTGTGGCACCACGCCGCCCACACGGTGGACCTGTTCGCCTACCAGGCTGGCAGCCCCATCGTGAAGGCCAACGCGGTGCAAGGCCCCATCCATCCGCAGCTGGGCATCGCCATGGACATGTCCATCCAGCTCAAGGCCGCCAACGGCGCCATCTGCACGCTCAGCCTGTCGTTCAACAACGATGGCCCGCTCGGCACCTTCTTCCGCTACATCGGCGACACCGGCACCTACATCGCCCGTTACGACGACCTGGTGAACGGCAAGGAAGAGAAGATCGACGTCTCCAAGGTGGATGTGTCCATGAACGGCATCGAGCTGCAGGACCGCGAGTTCTTCGCCGCCATCCGCGAAGGCCGCGAGCCCAACTCCAGCGTCGCCAAGGTGCTGCCGTGCTACGAGGTGCTGGCCCAGCTGGAAGAGCAGCTGAAGGCCTGATGGCCTGAGGCCGCGACGGCGGCCCGGCGGGCGCGCCGGCGGCAAGGGGAGGGCCCGCTTTTCCCCCGGCCGCCGGGTGGTCCGCCGCCGCTGTACCGCCTCACGGAGCCGCCCCGGCCGGGCTGCTCCGTTTCCGTTTCATGCTCCGCCGGCCCCGCGCCGGCGCAGTCATTTCCAAGGAGCTGCGCATGCATCAACGCAATCTCGGACCCTTCCCGGTCGGCGCCATCGGCCTGGGCTGCATGAACCTCAGCCACGCCTACGGCGTGCCGCCGGCGCCGGAAGTGGCCGAACAGGTGCTGCTGCGGGCGCTGGACCTGGGCATCACCCACTTCGACACCGCCGCCCTCTACGGCTTTGGCGCCAACGAAACCCTGGTCGGC
The DNA here is from genome assembly GCF_012911025.1 of Azoarcus sp. TTM-91. Lineage (GTDB taxonomy): Bacteria > Pseudomonadota > Gammaproteobacteria > Burkholderiales > Rhodocyclaceae > Azoarcus. The sequence goes on from NZ_WUEI01000031.1 coordinate 42,918, forward strand.
CGGGTGCTGTCGCCTTATCGCTCGCGCTTCACGCTAGCGAGCAAGTGCGGCATGACCGGCGTGGACGGCAAGCGCGTCATCGACGGCCGGCCGGAAACCATCAAGCGCACCTGCGACGAAGCGCTCGCCCGCCTGCGCACCGATGTCATCGACCTCTACTACCTGCACCGCTGGGACAAGAAAGTACCCATCGAAGACAGCATGGGCGCGATGGCCGAGCTGGTGGCCGCCGGCAAGATCCGCGCGGTCGGCCTGTCCGAAGTCTCCGCCGACACCCTGCGCCGCGCCCATGCGGTGCATCCGGTGGCCGCGGTGCAGACCGAATACTCGCTGTGGACGCGCAACGCCGAGATCGCGGTGCTGGATACCTGCCGCGAACTGGGCGCCGCCTTCGTCGCCTTCAGCCCGGTGGCGCGCGGCTACCTGGCGGATGCCTTCCACACGGTGGAAGACGTGGCCGCCTTCGACGCCAAGGACATCCGCCGCGCCATGCCGCGCTTTCAGGGCGACAACCTCGTCGCCAACCTCAAGCTGCTGGACGACTACCGCGCGCTGGCGCAGGAGGCCGGCTGCACCCCGGCCCAACTCGCGCTGGCCTGGCTGCTGGCACAAGGCGGGCATGTGCTGCCGATTCCCGGCACCACCAACGTCGCCCACCTGGAAGAGAACCTGGCCGCCGCCGACCTGAAGCTGGACCCGACGCTGCTGGCGCGCGCCGGCGAACTGGTCAACCAGCGCACCGTCACCGGTCCGCGCTACAACGCGCCGACCCAGACCGAGATCGATACCGAGGAGTTCTGATTCCGCCGGCGGGAATCGAACCCGAGTCTGCTGAAGCCACAACTCCGCTGAAGCCGCAGTAAACCAGGCGCGCCGCGTGCGCGCACCGATGCAGGGCCGCGTCCGCCGCTTGCCGGGGGCGCGGCCCTGCGCACGCCCGGAGAACCATCTTGCTCGACATCCTGGCCATCGTCGGCCCGATCTTCCTCATCATCGCCCTCGGCTACACCTGCGTTCGCGGCGGCCTGTTTCCGCGCCAGGACATGCGGGTGCTGGGCGCCTTCGTCATCAACATCGCCCTGCCGGCGGTGCTGTTCCGCGCCCTGCTGCAACGCAGCTTCGGCGAGGTGATGGACCCCAACTACGTCGCCGCCTATCTCGCCGGCTCGCTGCTGGTCTTCCTGCTGGCGCTGGGCGCCGCGCGATACCTGCTGAAGAAGAACGCCCAGGGCTGCGCGCTGGTGGGCATGGGCGCGGCGATGTCCAACAGCGCCTTCGTCGGCTTCCCGGTGGCCTGGCAGCTCTTCGGCGAAACCGCCGGCGTCGCCCTGGCGCTGTGCATGCTGGTGGAGAACCTGCTGCTGCTGCCCTTCGTCATCGCGCTGGCGGAAAGCTCCGGCGGCCAGGGCGCCAGCCTGCGCACCGTGCTGGGCCAGACCTTCCTGCGCCTCACCAGGAACCCCATCGTGATCGCCATCGTGCTCGGCTTCGCCGGTTCGCTCGCCGGGCTGCGCCTGGGCGGCGTACCGGCGAAGGCGGTGGACATGCTGGCCACCGCCTCGGCGCCGGTGGCGCTGTTCGTCATCGGCGGCGGCCTGGTCGGGCAGAAGGTGAGGGGCATGGCGGGCGACCTCGCCGCCATCTCCCTCGGCAAGTTGGTGCTGCACCCGCTGGCGGTGGCCGCCTTCGTGCTGGTGTTCCCGCCGGCCGACCCGACGCTGCGCAGCGCGGCGGTGGTGTTCGCCGCCGCGCCCATGCTCACCATCTACCCCATCTTCGGCCTGAAGTATGGTCAGGAGGGCATGTGCTCGGCGGCGCTGGTGGTGGCGACGCTGCTGTCCTTCATCACCCTCAGCGTGGTGCTCGGCTTCATCGCCTGAGCAATCGCTCACGCGGGGCCGGCGAATGCGTAAAAGCCGAGCCCCCGCGCCGGGAACCCGGCGCGGCCGGTGATACTCTGGAAAGCGTTCCCCAACCGCTTCCGCCCCGCCGATGAAGTTCCGCCGCTCACGTCTCTTGCTCTGCGCCATCGCCGCCTTCTTCCTGCCGCTCGCAGGCTCGGTGGCTGCCTACTACGCCGGTGACAACGCCCGCGACTGGCGCGGCGCCCGCCGCGACAGCACCGGCCTCGCTCCGGACCCGGCAACGATCCGGGAAGCGGTGATCCAGGTGTACTCCGCCCGCGCGGTGCGCTGGCGCGGCGCCTTCGGCGTGCATACCTGGGTGGCGGCCAAACCGCGCGGCGCGGCGGAATACACCCGCTTCGAAGTGATGGGCTTCGGCGTCGGCAACGGCCGCCAGGCGGTGCGGGTGCGCGAAGGCATTCCCGACGGCTACTGGTACGGCAACGAACCCACGCTGCTGCGCGACCTGCGCGGCGGCGCCGAAGTGGACGCGATGATCGCCCGCCTGCACGAGGCTGCCGGCCGCTATCCGCATGCCAACGAATACCGCATCTGGCCCGGCCCCAACAGCAACACCTTCGTCGCCTACCTGGCGCGGGAGGTGCCGGAACTGCGCCTGGAACTGCCTTCCACCGCCATCGGCAAGGACTACCTGCCCGACGGCGCCCTGTTCGGCGCCGCCCCCAGCGGCACCGGCGCCCAGTTCTCCCTGCTCGGCCTGCTGGGCATCACCGTGGCGGCGGAGGAAGGCCTGGAGCTGAACCTGCTCGGCCTCAGCCTGGGCGTGGACGTCTGGCCGCCGGCGCTGAAGCTGCCCGGCATAGGCCGCGTCGGCGTGCCGGAGCATGTGCCGGGCAGCGCAATGTGGGGCGTGCGGCGGCTGGGTGGGAAGGGCGTTGGCGGCGCGCTGGCAGGCGGGGCAGCTGCGCCGCTTGCGGCGGAGGCGGTCAGGCCTTGATGGCTTGAGGGGCGGCAGCCTCTTTCCTGGTGTTCTGGTTCCAATTGCCCGCCGAATGACGCGCCGCCGGTTTTCTCCCCGCTCCCCTCGCAGGGCGTAGGCGGAAAAAACGAAGCACGGCTTCGCCGGCCGGGCAGTTCAGTCTTCCAGCCCGGCCTGCATGTCGCTCGCGCGGCGCTCCTTCAGCCGCCATTCCTCGGCCAGCTTGACGATGCGGCTGCGCAGGGCGTCGCCCAGGCCGGTGTCGGCGGTATGGCTGAGGGCTTCGAGCTGGCGGGCGATCTGGCGCGCGTCCCGGGGCGAGGGGGCGATGGCCTGGCGGGAGAGCTGGGCCAGCAGTTCGGCCAGGGCCGGTTGGTGTTCGATGTTCCCGCCACCGCAGGCCGCGAGCTTGCCGCCGCCATCGACCAGCGTGGCCAGGCGGGCGAGCAGATCCTGGGCGACGCGGGCGGAGCGGGGGCTGCTGGTGGCGAGGTGGTGGGTGATGCTGCTGCGC
>NZ_WUEI01000320.1 GCF_012911025.1 Azoarcus sp. TTM-91
GCACCACCTTGTCGATCCTGGTCAGCCTGATGACCGGCTGCTGCCTGCTGACGCTGCCGAAGTTCGACGTGGCCGAGGCGCTGCGCATGCTCGACGAAGAACGCTGCACGCTGACGTCCGGCAACGACACCATCTTCCTCATGCTGATGGGGCATCCCGATTTCGACCGCAAGCGCATCCATCTGCGCGGCGGATGGGCGGCGGCCGGTCCGCAGGTGATGGGCAAGATCCGCGACGTGATGGGCGTGCCGGGCATCTGCAACGCCTACGGCCAGTCCGAGGCCTCGCCCAACATCACGCTGTCCGCGCACGACGATCCCTTCGAACTGCGCGCCATGGGTTGGGCGTTGCCGCATCCCGGCATGCAGGTGCGCGTGGTGGACCCGGGCA
>NZ_WUEI01000321.1 GCF_012911025.1 Azoarcus sp. TTM-91
TATCAGCAGTTGCTGACAGCCTGGGTTGTCAGCGATGACGATTACAAGGCTGCGGTGGCGGCACAAAGTCAGGCGCAAGCGCAGTCCCAGTAGTCAGAACGCCCCACGAAGCACGTGCCCCCAGGTCAACCACTGTGAACGGCACATGAAAAAAGTCTTCATCAAAACCTACGGCTGCCAGATGAACGAGTACGACTCGGACAAGATGTCCGACGTGCTCAACGCGGCTGAAGGTCTCGTCCCCACCGACACGCCCGAAGATGCGGACGTGATCCTCTTCAACACATGCTCCGTACGCGAGAAGGCGCAGGAGAAAGTGTTCTCCGAACTCGGCCGCGTGAAGGCGCTCAAGGCGCTCAAACCGGATCTCGTGGTCGGCGTAGGTGGC
>NZ_WUEI01000322.1 GCF_012911025.1 Azoarcus sp. TTM-91
GCGATTGCTGGCGCCTCCGGCGATCGCGACATCGGACGGCATCACGCAAAAGTGATGCCAACGGCGGTTTCTGCACCAGTTTCAAGCGGGCCAGGCCGGCTGAGGGAACCGTCTAAGTTATTGTTTTGACACAGACATCCGCGTAGGATGCCGAAAAAACGAACGACCATTCGAAAAAATCAACAATCGCCAGGAGACACGCCCATGGATAAGCCGTGGCTGAAGCAGTATCCCGCCGGGGTGCCGGCCGAGATCGATGCATCGCAGTATCGATCGCTGGCCCATCTGCTTGAGGATTCCTTCCAGAAGAACCGTAACCGCCGTGCATTTGAATGCATGGGAAAGGTGCTGACCTACGGCGAGCTGGATACGCTTTCGCGCCAACTG
>NZ_WUEI01000323.1 GCF_012911025.1 Azoarcus sp. TTM-91
CAGTCAGGCACTGCGCGAACGGATCGCCCTGGCCGTTGCGCGCGCATTGCCGCTGTTGAGCGCGTCTTCGGCCGACGATCTTCGCACCGCTCCGGTGGCGCAAGCTGCTTGAAGCACCCGCTTCGTTCGTTCCCATCCCACACAGGACAAAGGACCATCGCGATGAGCCAATCCTCTTCCAGCGCCAATATCAAGTTTGCCTACTGGGTGCCGAACGTCAGCGGCGGCCTGGTCGTCAGCACCATCCCGCAACGCACTGACTGGAGCCTGGAGTACAACCAGAAGCTGGCACAGACGGCCGAGAAAGCCGGCTTTGACTATGCGCTCAGCCAGATCCGCTTTACCGCCGGCTACGGTGCTGAGCATCAGCATGAATCGGTAT
>NZ_WUEI01000324.1 GCF_012911025.1 Azoarcus sp. TTM-91
GACGAGAGAACAGCCCGCGTGCTATTGCCACACGTTGCGCCATACCGCCCGAGAGTTCCTTCGGCCAGCGCGCCCCGACACCCGGCAGGCGGACCTCGGCAAGCAGTCTCGCGACACGATCAGCAGCTTCGCCGTAAGCGCGCAGCGGAAAGCAGATGTTGTTCGCCACATCGAGCCACGGCAAAAGCCGCGGCTCCTGAAAGATCACGCCTAGCTCCGGCGACGAACCATCGAGCGGTACACCGCGCAGCGCGACCGCCCAGTCGAAAACGCGATCGAGCCCGGCCACGATGCGCAACAGCGTGCTCTTGCCGCAGCCGCTCGGGCCGAGCAGGCTCACGATCTCGCCCTGGCGCACCGTGAGCTGCGTGTCGCTCAGCAC
>NZ_WUEI01000325.1 GCF_012911025.1 Azoarcus sp. TTM-91
CCCCTGCTTGCAAAGCAGGTGCTCTCCCAGCTGAGCTATGCCCCCTGATGCCGACTCGCTTAGGGGATCCACTCGCGTGAGGTCCGCTCACCGTAGACTGATGGTGGGTCTGGTTGGATTCGAACCAACGACCCCCGCCTTATCAAGACGGTGCTCTAACCGACTGAGCTACAGACCCCTTCGCCTGTCTTTACGATCTTCACAGCCGATAAGCGTGAGCACTTGGTGTTGAACACGAAGCTCTGGAAAGGAGGTGATCCAGCCGCACCTTCCGATACGGCTACCTTGTTACGACTTCACCCCAGTCATGAATCCTACCGTGGTGACCGTCCTCCTTGCGGTTAGACTAGCCACTTCTGGTAAAACCCACTCCCATGGTG
>NZ_WUEI01000326.1 GCF_012911025.1 Azoarcus sp. TTM-91
GTTACAGGCGGGTCAGCCTTGTCCACTTTGTGGTTCCACCAGCCACCCGGCGGTCGAGGCGTATCAGGCGCTGGAGCCTGGTGTTAATCAGTCTCGGTTACTGGCGCTGGAAAACGAAGTTAAAAAGCTCGGCGAAGAAGGTGCGGCGCTGCGCGGGCAACTGGACGCCGTAACAAAGCAGCTTCAGCGCGATGAAAACGAAGCGCAAAGCCTCCGACAAGATGAGCAAGCACTTACTCAACAATTGCAAGCCGTCACGGCCAGCCTCAATATCACCTTGCAGCCACAGGACGATATTCAACCGTGGCTGGATGCACAAGATGAGCACGAACGCCAGCTGCGGTTACTCAGCCAACGACATGAATTACAAGGGCAGATT
>NZ_WUEI01000327.1 GCF_012911025.1 Azoarcus sp. TTM-91
GAATGGAATGGAATGGAATGGAACAACCCGAATGGAATGGAATGTAATGGAGAGTAAGGGAATTGAATAGAATCAATCCGAATGGAATGGAATGGAATGGAACGGAATGTAATGGAATGGAATGGAATGGAATCAACCAGAGTGCAGGGGAATGGAATTGAATGGAATGCAATGGAATGGAACCATCCGGAATGGAATGGAATGGAATGCAATGGAATGGAATGGAATGGAATCAACCCGAGTGCAATGGAATGGAGTGAAATGGAATGGAATGGAATGGAAACAACCAGAATGGATTGGAATATAATGGAGTGTAAGGGAATTGAATAGTATCAATTTTTATGTAATGAAATGGAATGGAACGGAATGGAATGGAAT
>NZ_WUEI01000328.1 GCF_012911025.1 Azoarcus sp. TTM-91
CGTTGGTCGAGGTGCCAGTCAGCGTCGGGCTGCTGCCGTCGGCGCCCAGTTCGAGATCGACCGTGACGGTGGGCTGCAGGTCGAAGCTGTCCGAGTCAGTCGCAGTCGCGCTGTTGTTGGCGTTGTCTGTCGCGGTGGCGGTGGCGGTGTAGGTGACTTCTTCGTTGAAGGTCAGCGTGCTGGTATCCACGCTCCACGTGCCATCCGGGTTCAGCGTGGCGGTGGCGGTCTGGGTCGAGCCGTCGGTGCCGGTGATGGTGACTTCGACGCTGGTAGCGTTGGTCGAGGTGCCAGTCAGCGTCGGGCTGCTGCCGTCGGCGCCCAG
>NZ_WUEI01000329.1 GCF_012911025.1 Azoarcus sp. TTM-91
GGCGATGGATGCGCACTTGCGTGCGCTGTGCGAGGAGGGCCACGACGTCGAGCGGCTGCATGCGCTGTTCCGCGCCGCGCATACGATCAAGGGCTCGGCCGGCATGTTCGGCCTGGAGGCGGTCGTCGGCTTCACCCATCATGTGGAGAACCTGCTCTCGCGCCTGCGCGACGGCGCGCTCGAGCCCGCCCCCAGCCTGCTCGAGCTGTTGCTCGAGTGCCGTGACCACATCGAGGATCTGGTCGGCCGGGCGCTGGAGGACGATGGCGGCGAGGCCGTGCTGGCCCCG
>NZ_WUEI01000032.1 GCF_012911025.1 Azoarcus sp. TTM-91
CTCGATCCCGCCCTGGCCCTGGAGGCTGTCGCCGTGCAGGAGGGTGCAGCCGTCGGCGTGGTGGTCGAAGCGGTGGAAGAGGCCTTCTTCGGCGGCCAGGCGCAGGAGGAAGTCGAGGTCGCTGTCGCCGGCCTGGACGCAGTACTCGCGGGGGCGGTGGGGCTCGGTGAGTTGCTGGGCGTAGGCGGTGATGCCGTGTTCGGCCATGAGGCGTTGGAGGATTGCGGGTACGTTCTGGTGCTGGAAGATGCGCCAGTTGGCGCAGAGGGAAAGGCGGGCGAGGCGGGGTTCGACCAGGGCGCGGTAGCGGGTGCGGCGAAAGCCGGTGTCGCCCTGTTCGAAGGTGGAGACCTGGCCCCAGAGGTGGCGCAGGGGGGAGTGGGCGTGCCAGAGGGTGAAGTGGGCGGGGGCGTCGAGGACGGTGGCGAAGTCGATGGCGGGGTCGGGGCTGGCGAGGTCGAGTTCGAGGCGGTAGCCCTCGGAGAGGCCTTCGTCGAGGGTGAATTCGATGACCTCGAAGGCGGTGTCGCCGATGCTGAAGGTGAAGCGCAGGGCGGATTGCTGGGGCATGGGGCTTCCCGTCAGTTGCAGGGTTCAGTGCTTGAGGATGCGGTCCAGGGAATGCAGAACGAGTTCGGTGGTGTCGTTCAGCCTGAGAGCGAAGAGGGCATAGATGCATGCCAGCGCCGCAAGCGCGATGACCCAGGGCATCCACACCGGCCACTGCCGGCTGAGGCGATAGCGTTGGGAGGCAATGTTTGCCCGCGCGTCGGTCAGCTGTTCGGGGGCCTCCCCGCGAAGAGGGCGCAGCACCCGATGCAGTTTCACGATGAGGGTATTGAGCGATTCGGCCTGGTTGTGCTGTATGCCGTACTTGCCTTTGAAGCCCAGGCATAGGCACAGGTACTTGAACTCCAGCACATCGCGGTAGCGCTCGGGTTCCATCTGCATGCGCGACAGCACGGTGAAGAATTTCTCGCCCCCCCAGGTCTCGTTGTGGAAAACGCTGAGCAGCGAGCGCTCCGCCCATGGCGAGTTGGAGCCCCAGGGCGTGCTCATTACCGCGTCGTCGACGAAGCTGCACAGGGCGTAGCGGTAGGCCATCTGGGTGACCCTGTCGTAGCCGTGGAGGAGAATCTCATCGTCGATTGCCTTGATCTGGTCGCGTACGGTGACGTGGAGCTCATTGACGTGGTTGTATGACTCCAGCCTGCGCAGGCGGATGACCAGGCCGAACAAGGGCATGGCGGCGTCTACCAGCGGGTTGATGCTGTGCCCGCGCAGCTGGAAGGCCAGGTCTGCGTCCTGGTCCAGGTGGGCGACGGTGTCGAAGGCGATGTCGTCCTTGCGGGCGATGGCCGGGGAGGGCGGCGCGCGATGGAAGTCGCTCTCGCGGTTGATGTCGACGGTCGTGCTCATTGCGTCCTCTCTCTAATGGCCCAGAGGTTCATGTTCAGCCCGGGATAGTCACCGGTGATGTGGAAGCCGATGCCAGCGGTGTTGTGCATCATCTGCTGCCAGGCGGGATGGTTCCTGTCGAGCTGGAAGTAGGTGTACCCGGCATGGAAGGGCAATTGGCGCGGCGCCACCGGCAGCGGCGCCAGCGGGATGCCGGGCAGCTGGCGGCTGACGAGTTCGCTCAGACGTTCCATGGAAGCGACCTTGACCTGTTGCAGGAACAGCTGGCGCAGCCGCTCCACCGGGAGCTGCGCGGTGACGGCAAGAATGAAGTCCGCATGGTCCAGCAGCGTTGTGTCGGCTACCTGAGCGGTGTGGATTCCGTACTGCTGTTTGACGAGAGGGAGGGATACCGCCCGCGGCTGAAGGACGCTGCTGAGATAGCGGCGCAGTGTGGCCTCGAGCGGCTGAAAACTGTTGGCCAGGTCTTCATGCCGGTAGGCCGGAAGGTCGGGGGCGAGGCGTTCCTGCTCCATGAAGGTGGCCAGCTCGCCGATGGCAGCGAGGAAGGCACAATAGAGCTGGCCCGGATGGGTGGTCGGCTGGCGGGAGAGGTGCAGGAATTCGGCGTACAGGCGGTTGAAGGCCTGGAGCAGCTGGAAATCCGTGACATCGGCAACCCCCGCCTGCCCCGGGCTGCCAATGCGCTGGGCAAGTGTGCGGGCCCGCTCGCGCATGAGCGAGCTGACTTCTCCCAGGAAGCGGCCTAGCGGGGGAATCGCCTGCAGGGAGAGTGCGGTCGGGTAAAAGCGCTCATCCAGCAGCAGGCTGCCGTCGGCACGGCGACCGCAGATGCGGGCGAAGGGAAGGCAGGCGTAGGCGCTGCGGTCCTCCCGCTCCAGGGCCAGCTGCAGGTTGGGGACAGCCAGGTCGATGGACCGGTAGTCGCCGGCCTGGCTGTGGGTGTCCAGCAGCTCTTCCGCCCGCATGACGTAGCGGTGATGGGCATAGGTTTCCGGCCAGCGGACTTCCATGACGCCGTCGGAGCGGTGGGGCAGCGTCAGGTAGACAAGCTGGTTGTCGGCGGCGCTGTCGCCTATCACGAGCGGTTCCGGTGGCGGCTGGTCGTTGGGGATGTTGAAAACGGTGCCGTCCGGCATTACCCCTCTGGCGTGCGTAATGGCGATCTTTCCGAATGCGAGGTATTCCTGGTTCACCTGCAGGTCGGTGAACCCGTAGGGATAGGAAGCCATGCCGTCGGCACGGCTGCTGAGCTGGTGTTCCAGCACGCGCACGAGCTGCTGGAAGTGCTGCGGCTCGAAGAAGGTTCCCTCGCTGAGAATGATCTGGTTCTTGCTGCTCATGGTTTCCTGCTCGATTGCGGTGGCGGGGCGGGCGGATGACGTTCATCGGTGAGGGCAAGGTGCCTGCCCTGGAAGGAGATCAGCAAGGCGTACCGTTCCCCGCGGGGAGGGACCCGCAGCACTTGCTTCCAGGTGGAGGCATTCGGATCACGGAAATTGGCGACGACCGCGATGTAATTGGCGTCGGCGTCGATCGGCCGGAAATTGATGTACTTGAACTGCCCGGGAAGCAGCACATAGTCATCCATGCTGAGATAGGTGCTGCCCAGGGCTTTCTTGGTTTCTAGCCACAACTGCTCGGCGCTGGCGTTGAGCAGCAGGGAGTCGTCCTTGAGCTGCAGTACCTTGAAGGCGATGGGGGTCGCGAGCTCGCTGCCCGAGGGGCTCGCCGAAGACGCCGTCGAGGGGATGTCCGGCAGGTGCGAGCCCGGTTGATATTGGCCGGGTGCGAGCGCTTGATTGGCTTGCTGGCTTGGCGGTGTCGGGGGGGCGGCGGTGGTCCCGCCCTCCACTGCTTTCCGGAAGATTTTGTCATATGCCGTGGCTGTATTGGCTGGTAAGGACATCAAGAGGCCCGCCGGATACGCACTGGCGGGGCGAGGCGCGACGGGCGGGACCGGAGCTTCTGCCTGCTGCTTCCCTGAGGAGATCGAGGGTGGCGTGGCGCTGGGGCTCTCCTGGAGATGGGCCAGCAGGATGCGCAGGCTCTCGACCAGTTCTGCTTGGCTCGCCCCGTTCAGGCGGATGGCGTAGGGGCTGTCATTTCCTTCGTCCGGCGGTACCGTCGGAGGCTGGTCGGTATCCGGCGCTGCCGGGTCGGCTATCGCGCTCTCAGGGTTGGGATTGACATCCCGGTCTGCATAGAGGCTGAGTGCGATCTGGGTTGGCTGATCCGCGTTCGGGCCAACCTGGATGGAGGGATCCATCAGGACCTGAGCGGTTTTCTTGAGCGCGTCGCTCACCGTGCCGCAGGCGGCGACCTGAAAGGTGGCCAGCAGGATGGTGAGCGTCCGCCTCATTACGCTTCCGCGCGCATGGCGCGGTCGAAATGCTGTTCGAACACTTCCCAGAACAGTTTGGAGAAGCCGCGCTGGCGATTGGAGCTGAGTTCCCTGTAGTAATGGGTGTACATCTCCCAGGCCCAGTCGTCGGGCTGCCCAGGAGCGGCCGAGGTGGGCTGGTAGCGATGGAAGCGTTGCAGCAACTGCTCTGGGGCGAAAGCCTGCAGCAGGGCAGTCAAGCCGGCTTCGATGCCTTGCTGGATGGCGTATTGGTGCCGGCCCAGTTCATCCAGGCTCTCCTCCACCGCGGCCCTGGGGGAAAGGTGAACCTGGCTGCGCTGGTTGGAAAACAGGGCGCGGAGGGTGTCGTCGCAGCTCTGCTCCAGGTGCAGCGGGTTGTCTTCTATCGGTTGCAGTGTACGGCTCTGCAGGTGGAGCTTGCCGTCACCATGGGTACCGCTGCGCAGGGTGAGCAGCCCCTGCACGAAGGCCCGGATGGCCTGGCCGGAGTCGAACATCAGGCGGGTGCTGTCCACGTCGCTGGCGGAGAGGCCCAGGCCGTCGAGGAGCGGGCGTAGCAGAGTATGAGCCTCTGCCACCCCGTCCGAGGAGAGGAGGGCAGGGGTGCTGGAGAAGTCATATCGCGGCATTCGGTCGTCTCCGAAGGTTGGGGAAGGGGCTGACTCCAAAACGGCCTCGAGGGCGGGAGGCACCTGCTCCGCGCGTGGGATGCCTTTGGAAGCCGATGACTCGGAGGCGGAGGCTCGCATGGCGCGGGCCTGGTCCAGCGCGAGCAGGGGGTCAAGCACGGCCTGCCCCGATGTCTGCATGAGTGTTGCCAGCAGATCGTGCGAATCGCCGGAAGGGGAGGAACGGGACGAATGCCGGCCTTCCGGCAAGAGCACCGGGCCGTCCCGCTCTGAGGCGTCGCCGTGTTCGGCGTAGAGCAATTCCTCGATGCTGTGTTCGGCGAGGTGACGGTCGGGATCGGGCAGATCGCGGTGCGCCTGTTCCAGGTGCACCGCGATGCGGAAGGGGCCGACCTGGATGTGATCGCCTTGTGTGAGGCGGACACTGACGTCTCTGCCGAGTGGTGCCGGGTTGTCGTTGATGCGGGTATCGCCGCTGCGGTCGACCAGGCAGAAGGCACCATCGTCCCAGATGACCTGGCAGTGCGATGGGCTGATGCTCCGCCGGCCGTCGTCCAGCAGCCAGTCCGCACGCTGCGAGCCGATGAAGCCGCCATGCCGGTCAAAGTGATGCCTGGGCAGACTGCCCAGGCGCAGGGCCTGGGGGTTGGTGACGATCAAGGCCACCCGGGAATAGCTGTCGAGGTTACTCATTGGCGAACCTTCACGCGAACTGTCGGCGGCCGTTGTCCCTCTGCCGGCCGCAGGAAACTTGTCCAGCCCAGATGGCTGCCGGCACTGCGGGCAATGTTGAAGGACGGGACCTCATCCACGCGCAGGCCCAGTTCGATGTCGTAGGCATGAGGGTCGCGCAGCAGGAAGTCGATGAGTTTCCGCAGGCGGGGGAATTCGACCCCGCTGGGGAGAAAATCGCGAAAGCGCTGCCGGCTCAGGGCGGGGATGCAGATGGTGAACTTGCTGTGGCGGCTCCTGACCCGCCTCCCCAGGACGAAATCCCGTGCCAGCGTGCAGTTCCTTCGTCCCAGCTTGTTGCGCTGGTCTTCCGGCACCGCGGTGTGGCGTAGCTCGAACTGGCGGATGTGAACGGTTCGCAGGTCGAAGCAGTGGGCAATGATGCCGGCCACCATGCCGGGGGAGCGGCTGCGGCTTGCCACCATGCCGGCAAAACTCAGGAGACGGCTCCAGGCGATGGGGGTTTCGCCACGCAGGCGAGCGTCGCCCAGCCCGATCAGCGCGAACACACAGCGTGAGAAATGGTCGTCCGCGCCTTGGCGAAAGCGCATGTAGTAGCGGTACTTGCGCCAAGCCTGGTGCAACTGGATCAGCAGCCGGTGGTGGAAGACATCCAGGAAAGCCGGGCGTATGCCGACGCCCTGGCCGGCTTCGTAGGCCAGGCGGTCGAGGTAGTAGCCGGGCAGGGGGGAGTCGGGGCCATGCAGGCCGAGGAAGGTTGCCTGCACGAGGTAGTCGCTGGTCGATGCTGCCGGCAGGCGGGTGGCCCGGGAGACGTCTGCGGCGGGAAAGCCCAGCCCGGCATATGCGGACAGCCGTACGCGCTGGCGCCCGGGGCGCAGGCGGTCCCGGGCTTCGAGGTCGTCGCCGTGCAGGCGATGCAAGCGCTCCAGCAGGCTGAAGAAGTTGCTGCTGCGGGCTTCGGCCAGCACGGTGTCGGCTAGATCAGGGGTTGTTTGCCGATCTGCATGGGCCATGAGTAGTGCTCGTGGTTGCTGGTGTTGACTGCTTCCAGCATGTGAAAGGAATTGATGCTGGCGTAGAGCGAGAAGAACTGGCTCAGCACCGTGCAGAAGAGATAGAGGTCGCCCTCACAGAGGAAGCCGGCGCCATCCACACGGAGACTCGTCCGCATGCCACGGACGGGCAGACCGCGGACCAGCCTGTCTGCGGGGGAGGTGCTGGCATCCTGGATGGCTGCCACCCGCTTGTGGCTGGCCCTGGCCTGGCGGATGTCGTGCAGGGCGGCGAAGTCGTAGGCACGGATGACGGCGCGCAGGGGCTCGACGGAGAGCAGCGAGAGATAGTTGAGCGAGAGGTTGGAGATCAAGCTCCAGTGCAGCTCGCCGTCGAGTACCGGCCGGTAGGACGGCGTGGGCGCGGTGATGTTGCGGAAGCGGACGAAATTGGGCGTTTCCATTGCACCCAGCGTGCCAAGGCAGATGTCGCCCGGGCCCAGCGACAGCGGCAGATCCCGGTTGGTGCAGGTGAGTGACAGGGAAACGGTTTCGCTCTCGCCGATGTACTCGGTCTCGTCGGCGCGAACGAAGGCGATGCGGTGCTGGATGCCGCTGCTGCCATGGGTGTTCTCCAGGCGGGTGCGGTAGTAGAGCGCCGTGCGGCCCTGGCTGTGCTCGATCTCGTGCTGCAGGGACTCGAAAGGGTGGTAGGTGCGCAGCCAGCGCCCGGGCTTGCCATGGGCGCCGTTCTGCCAGCCGCTGACCTCGTCGATGCTGAAGACCTCGTAGGCATCTGGACGCAGGCCGGCAGGGCTCAGCCTGTGGTCCGCCGAGCGTCCATCGAGGAGGATGGGCTCGGCCGCGTGGTCGAACAGATTCGCCGCCGGCGCGCAGTACAGCGACAGATCGCCGTTGTGCAGTCGGGTGCCCGCCGGCATGGGGCGGCTGAAGTGGAACTCCAGCCGGACCCGCTGGCATTTGTGGCGGGGCCACAGGGGGCGGAGTTGATTGAGGGCGAAGAAATGGAAACGCTGGGGAAAAACGAAGTACTCCTGCAGGATCCGGTAGCCGTCGAAGACGTTCCGCGGATAGGGCAGCAAGGCTTCCTCCGGACTGAAACCGGGAAACTCAAGGACGTCCGGGCGCAGGTGTCGGGCGGTGCCATCGATGTCGACCCGGATCTGCTCCAGGTAGCGCGCCAACCAGAGATAGAGGTTGCGGGCGGTGGTGTCGTCGCCGCTCAGATGGAACTCGAGCCGGTCGCAATCCATGTCGCTGAGGACGAAATCCAGGCTTGTCGGCTCGAGCTCGACGCGCAGGATGGATTTTTCCTGGGAATGGGCGTCGCTGACCGCGGCGATGCGCAGCGGGAAGACTTCCACCTCCTTGCAGGTACGGAACTGGCACTGCACGCCCTCGACCGCCCGCGACAGCAGCGGCGTGCCCTTGTGTATCCGCTTGCGGGTGGTGACTTCGTTCTCCATCGGTTCGAAGCGCACCATGGTCATGCTGGGCAGCGGGCGGAGGTAGTTGGGCCAGAGCAACTGCAGCAGGGAATGAGTGAGTTCGGGGAAGTCATCCTCGATCTTCAGGCTCATCTTGGCCGTCAGGAAGGCGACTCCTTCCAGCAGGCGCTGGACGTCGGGGTCGTTGGCCTCTTCTCCCAGGAAGTGGGCCAGTTGCGGGTTCTCGTGCGCGAACTCCCGGCCTATCCGGCGCAGGAACTCCATCTCTTCACGGAATTTCGTTCTAAGCGGCATCTGAGTGGTCCTGGTCCTGGTCCGGGTCTCAGGGGACCTTTGCGAACTGGTCCGGACAATGGATGAGGAGGTCGATTTCCACCTGCTCCTTCACCCCGTCCACCGGCATCACGCAATGAACACGGAACTGCAGCAGCGCAGGGCCGTGCTCCTCCGGGCGTGATCGCACTTCCACCTGCTGCACCCGCGGTTCGAAGCGGGTGATCAGTTGGTGTATGGCCGTGCAGAGAGTCAGGCGCAGATCCTCGCTGCCGATGGCGGCATCGTTGAAATCCGGCAAACCCAGCTCGGGGCAGCTGGGAGCGCTGCCCCGGCGGGTGTTGAGGATCCATTCCAGATGGCGCTTGACCGCCTGGACGCGCTCTGCAGCAAGGTCATGCGGCGAGCGTGCGCGATACGGAGGCAGCTCCGGGGTCAGCCGCTCGAACAGGCTGCCCCGGCCGGGAACACGTGGCATGACGGCCTCCGGGGCTTACTCCTTGTCCAGCCGCCCGACGAGCGACAGTTCGAAGCTGGCGCCCATGTACTTGAAGTGGGGCCGCACCGACATGGAGACCTGATACCAGCCCGGATTGCCAGCCACATCCCGCACGATAACCCGGGCCGCCCGCAGCGGACGCCGGCTGCGCACATCGGCGGAGGGGTTTTCCTGGTCGGCGATGTACTGGCGCAGCCAGTTGTTGAGCTCCCGCTCCAGGTCCTGCCGTTCTTTCCAGCTGCCGATCTGCTCCCGCTGCAGCACTTTGATGTAGTGCGCCAGGCGGTTGATGATGAACATGTAAGGGAGCTGGGTGCCGAGCAGATAGTTGGTCTGCGCCGCTTCGCCCTCGGGGGTCTTGGCGAAGAGCTTGGGCTTCTGTACCGAGTTGGCGGAAAAGAAGGCGGCGTTGTCGCTGTCCTTGCGCATGGTCAGCGGGATGAAGCCTTCGCCGGAAAGCTCGAACTCGCGGCGGTCGGATACCAGGACCTCGGTGGGTATCTTGGCCTGCAACTGTCCCAGGGACTCGTAGAGATGAACCGGAAGGTCGTGCACCGTGCCGCCGGACTGCGGACCGATGATGTTGGGGCACCAGCGGTACTTGGCGAAGCTGTCGTTGATGCGGCCTGCCAGCAGGAAAGCGGAGTTGCCCCACAGATAGTGGGCGTGCCTGCCGTCGATGTTTTCCTTGTAGTTGAAGCGGCGCACCGGATTCTCCAGCGGGTCGTAAGGCTGGCGGAGCAGAAAGCGCGGCATCGTCAGGCCGAGGTAACGCGCGTCTTCCGATTCGCGGAGCCCCCGCCATTTGGCGAAACGGGGGCCCTCGAAGATGTCCTTGATCTCCTTGAGGTTGGGCAGATCCTGGAAGGAGTCGATGTTGAGCATCTCCGGGCCGGCAGCGGCCAGGAAAGGGGCGTGGGCCATGGCGCCGACCGCGGCGACATAGCCGAGCAGCTTGATGTCGGGGGCCGTGGGGCCGAAGGTGTAGTTGCTCACGGTGCAAGCGATCGGTTTGCCGCCGAACTGGCCGTAGCCCGAGGTGTAGATGTGCTTGTACAAGCCGCTGCGGGTGATGTCGCCCGCGCTCTCGAAATCCTCCAGCATTTCGGCCTTGGTGACGTGGAGCAGCTCGATTTCGATGTTCTCGCGGAAGTCGGTGTTGTCCACCAGGTGCTTCAGCCCGCGCCAGGCAGATTCCAGTTCCTGAAACTGCGGCTGATGGAGGATGGCATCCATCTGCCTGCCGAGTTTCTGGTCGATCTCGGCGATCATGCTGTCGACCAGCAGCTTGTTGATGGGGCGCTCGCGGTCGTTGCTCTTGAGCATCTCGGCGATGAAGGTGGCCACGCCGCGCTCGGCGACGGCATAACCCTCCTGATCGGGCGCCAGACGGGTCTGCGCCATGATGTTGGCAAGGAGGCTGCCGGGTTGCGACGCCAGGGCCGGCGCCTCTGCAATTTGCTCGTTCATGCTGTGCGGTTCCTTAGAGACCAAGGGCATCGATGAGTGGGAGGGGCGCTGTCACTGATCCCGGGCGGGGCTGAAGAGCGCGTCCAGCTCTTCGCTCAGCTTGCCGCGGGCGGCTTCGTCCTCCAGCAGGGTTTCGATCTTCTTCCGGAAGGCAGGGATGTTTCCCATCGGGCCCTTCAGCGCTACCAGGGCCTCCCGCAGCGCGAGCAAGGTATTGAGCTCGGGGACTTGCTGGGCGATGGCGTCGGGGCTGAAGTCCTTCATGCCCGCGAACGACAGCTTGACGTTAAGCGTGTCGTCTTCCTTGCCCTCAAGCATCGAAGGCACGTCCATGTTCAGCGTGAGTCCGGCCTTCTCCATGACGCTGTTGAAATTGTCCTTGTCGATCCGCACCGCGGTGCGCTCCTCCAGCGGCGTGGCCTCTTCGTACCCCTTGAAGTCGCCCGTCACCAGCATCTTCAGAGGAAGTTCGACCTCCTCCTGTTGTCCGCCCGTGGCCGGGACGTACTTGATGTTGATGCGCTCCTTCGGTGCGACGGATCCATCTTTCTGCGCCATTGCGCACTCCTTGCCGACAAATTGTTGAAAAGCGACCAGGCGGGCGGGAAAGGCTCGAGGCCGGTCTCGCTGCCTGCATGTCCAGAGATGTCCTGCTCCTGAGCACAACTCGATGCTGGAAGCGCGGAGGCGTGGCCCTGGAGCGAGTAGCACTTAGGTTGCCCCTGGTGTCTGCGCCTCCTGCGGCGTTGCTGGCATAGCGCAGGGGAGCCGGGGTAGTGGGGCTGAACTTCAGTTTATGTGATGAAGTGATTATTGGAAATGCATTTGTATTATGATTATTGAATTGATTGAAAATGACGTAGAGATTGATCCGTGATCCGGCCCCAGAGGCGGATGGCGAAGAGAGGGAGGTGTGCCGTGCTAGTCGTCGATCTTCCTGCGCTCCTGGAGCGCCTCAATCCTTTCTGCCGACAGGCATTGGAGAGCGCAGGGGCCTTGTGCATGAGCCAGCACGGTGACGAGGTGACGGTCGCGCATCTATTGGCCGCTTTGCTTGAGCAGCCCCAGTGCGATGTCTGCATGGTGCTGGCCAGTGCCGGCCTGGACGTGGAGGAGGTCAGGCAGGCGTTGGCCACAGCCTGGTCCGGCGCGGGAACTGTTCGGGGCGCTTATCCGGCGTTTTCGCCCTTGCTGGTCGAGCTCGTCCAGGAGGCCTGGCTGTTGGGTTCGGTCGAGTTCGGGCTGGGGAGCATGCGCAGCGGTGCCTTGCTGCTCGCCATGCTGCTCAAGCCGGCCCGCTATCTGCCTCTGCCCGCCATCCAACTGCTGGACGCAATCAACAGGGAGACGCTGCGCAGGCAATTCTCGGCCTTCCTTTCGGCGTCGGCGGAGGCGCTGCCTGCGGCAGGCACGTCGGAAGGTCGGCCAGCCAGGCAAGAGGGCGAGAGCGCGCTGGGGAAGTACGGCCACGATTTCACCGCCCAGGCCCGGGGCGGGCGGATTGATCCGGTGCTTTGCCGCGACCGCGAGATCGACCTGATGATCGATATCTTGTCGCGCCGACGGAAGAACAACCCCATCGTCGTGGGGGATGCAGGGGTGGGCAAGAGCGCCGTGGTGGAGGGGTTGGCGCTGCGCGTGATACAGGGCCGGGTGCCGCTGGCGCTGCGTGGCATCCAGCTGTGGGGGCTGGATCTCGGCGCCCTGCAGGCGGGCGCTTCGGTGAAGGGAGAATTCGAGAAACGGTTGAGGGCGGTGATCGACGAAGTGAAAGCCTCGCCCGAACCGATCATCCTCTTCATCGACGAAGCGCACACCTTGATCGGCGCCGGCAATGCGGCTGGCGGCAGCGATGCGGCCAATCTGCTCAAACCGGCCCTGGCGCGCGGGGAGTTGAGGACGATCGCGGCGACCACCTGGTCCGAATACAAGAAGTACTTCGAGAAGGACCCGGCGCTGACCCGCCGTTTCCAGCTGGTCAAACTGGACGAGCCCACGCCGGAGCAGACGGTACATATTCTCCGCGGCCTGCGTCCGGTGTACGAACGGGAGCACCAGGTCTACATCGGTGAGGATGCGCTCCAGGCGGCGGCCAGCCTGGCTGCCCGCTACCTCTCCGGCCGCCAGTTGCCCGACAAGGCCATCGATGTCCTGGATACCGCCTGTGCCCGGGTGGCGACTGCATTGGCGGAGCCGCCGCGTCAGCTGGCGGCGCTGGAAAACCGGTTGCGCGAGATCGAGGCTGAAGCGGCGCATCTGGCGCGGGACGAAAGTGCCGGACGCAAGGTGAGGCTGGGCCGCCTGGACACGCTGGCGACCGACAAGCTACAGCTGCAGGACGAGATCGTCGGCGTAGAGGAGGCCTGGCGGCACCAGCGCGCACTGGTGGATGAGATCCTCGCCTTGAGAGCGGAGGAAGCCCGGCAGGGACCGGCCATCGCGGCCAGGGTCGCCGAGTTGGAGGCCCTGCAGCGAGAGGGCGCGCTGCTGCATGCGGACGTGGGGGCCGAGCAGATCGCCCAGGTCATTGCTGACTGGACCGGGATACCGGCGGCCACGATCGGCAGCGATCAGATGACCCGGCTGGAGCGGCTTCCGGCCACGCTGCGCGAGCGCGTCAAGGGCCAGGACGCCGCCCTGGAGCAGTTGCACCGGCACCTGCTGACGGCCATGGCGGATCTGCGCCGGCCGGATGTGCCGCTGGGCGCCTTCCTGCTGGTGGGCCCGAGCGGCGTCGGCAAGACGGAGACCGCGCTGGCCGTCGCGGAGGCGCTGTTCGGCGGGGAACGCTTCCTCACCACCATCAACATGTCCGAGTACCAGGAGCGGCATACCGTTTCGCGCCTGCAGGGGGCGCCGCCGGGCTATGTCGGTTACGGCGAGGGCGGGGTGCTGACCGAGGCGATCCGCAGGCAACCCTATTCGGTTGTGCTGCTGGATGAGGTGGAGAAGGCTCATCCGGAAGTGCTCAACCTGTTCTACCAAGTCTTCGACAAGGGCATGTTGACCGATGGGGAAGGGCGGTGCATCGACTGCAGGAACATCCTCTTCTTCCTCACCAGCAATCTCGGTTTCGAGCGTGCGGCCGAGGGGCTTCCGGACATCGACCTGCCGTCGCTGCGGGAACGCCTGATGCAGTTCTTCAAGCCCGCCCTGCTGGCACGCATGCAATTGGTGCCCTATCGGTATCTGGGCGAAGAGGTACTGGCGGAGATCGTCGACAGCCGCTTGCAGCGACTGCAAAGACAGTTCGTCCAGCGCTACGAGGCGGAACTCGACATCGGCGATTGCGTGCGCGACGAACTGCGCGCTCGCTGCTCCCGGCATCTCCATGGCGCCCGCATGCTGGACGCGAGTCTGGACGGGGAACTGATGCCGCCGCTCTCGCTGGCCGTGCTCCAATCGCTGGCCGCGGGCAGGGCGTTCAGCCTGGCGCGCCTGAACTGGGAGGGCGGCTGTTTCGCCGCGACGCTCGAATGAAACCGGCGTCCGACGGCGAGGCGCTGGCCGTGGCCACTCTGATCCGCGACATGAGCGCGGCGAACACGGCGGTGGAACTCGCAGGCGTGTTCGTCCGCGGCGCCATGGCCGCCCACCGCTTGAGCGCGGGAGCTTGCTACTGGCGGGACGCGTCGGCCGGTGCCTTGCTGCCGCTTGCCGGCGGCCACGCGCCTGCCGACGTGCTCCCCACGCTGGCCATGGACGAGCTGGACAACCCCTTGGTCTACAGCCTGACCGCGGCTCAATCCCGCCGAGTGGAACGCATCGACACATTGGTGGATGTGGGAGAAGGGTTCGAGCGCCTGCGGGAGAAGTTGCCGCAGCAAGACGCACTCCAGGTGACACCCTTGTTCGATTCCAGCATGCGCGCGGCTGGCGTGCTGATGGTGATGGGCGAGCCGGACGCAGTGCAGGGCTGGCAGGTCTCTCCGTCCTGGCAGCTTCTGCTCCAGGCCTACGGGCGGCTGCTGGCGCGCCTGCAGGAGCGCCCGCGTCCGGCGAAGGCAGAGCCGTCCAGGCCGGGGCAACGGGAAAGGGCTGGCGCAGGCCGCCTGCTGGCGGCCGAGTTCATCGGCGGTGGCCCGGCGGCGAAGAGCGTGCGCAACGAACTGCTGCGCCTGGCGGATTCGTCCCTGTCGCTGCTGCTCACTGGCGAGACCGGCGTGGGGAAGGACCACGCAGCCTGGCTGATCCACCAGGCGTCTTCCCGCCAGGGACGGTTCGTACCGGTGAACTGCGCCGCGATCCCCAAGGACCTGATCGAGTCGGAGCTGTTCGGTGTCGTGCGCGGAGCCTACACCGGGGCGGCGCAGGCACGCGAAGGGCTGGTGGCGGCGGCGCACGGCGGCACGCTGTTCCTGGATGAGATCGGCGACATGCCCCTGGACCTGCAGGGCAGCCTGCTGCGCCTGCTCAACGAGAAGAAGTTCCGCCCCCTGGGCGCCAGTCGGGAGCAAGGCTCGGACTTCCGCCTGATCTGTGCCACCCATCGTCCGCTGCCGGAACTGGTTGGAGACGGGCGTTTCCGCGAAGACCTCTATTTCCGCATCCGCCAGCAGGTGCTGCACCTGCCGCCGCTGCGCGAACGCAGGGAAGACATTCCGGCGCTGGCGGCGCACATCCTCTTGCAGTTCAACCGCGAGCACCAACGCAATGTCATGGGCCTGTCGGAGCGGGCCCTGGCGTTGCTGCAGGCTCACCGCTTTCCCGGCAACGTGAGGGAGCTGCGCAGCCTGGTACTGGTGGCCGCGGAGAGGGCCGCGCCGGGAGGCTGGATCGGCGCCCACGCGCTCGCCGAACTGCAAACCGCGGCTGGCGAGAGGGCTTCGCCCGGAGACGAGCTGGAACTGTTGAGGACGCTCTGGGGCACGAACAACCTGCCCGAAGCCATGACCTTGTTCGAGCGCCACCTGTTGAGCGACCGGCTGCGCCGCGCGCAAGGCTCCCGTCGCCTGGCCGCCGAGAGCCTCGGCATCCCCAAGCGGACGCTCGCGCACAAATGCCAGAACCATCGCCTGGACGTGGAGGGGCGGACGCCATGAAGACATACTCCAGCCGGCTTTTCTGCCCGCTGCTCTGCCTGCTCCTGGCGCCGGCGGCCGGATGCAGTTCGGGTGAGTCGGCGATTGCGGCGGCGCCCCGCGACTGCGTCCACATCGTGTCGGCGGTGGAAAGGCTTGCCTGCTTCGATGCGGAGGCCGGCACGCCGCCCAGCCCGCCCGGTGCGGACAGCAGGGAAGCCGATGGTGCCAGCGTTCCGGCTCCGGTGCGGCAGGAGCCGGACATCGTCAGCCTGGTACGGCGTCTGGAGACGGAGCGTTCCCCCAACGAGGAGGGGTTCCGCCTGCTGCAGGAGGCGGACGCCACGCCGGCGCAGACACGTGTCGTCCTGTCCGCGCCGGCCTTGGGGGCTCCCGCCGGCCAGACCCGCCTGGTGATCAGCTGCCTGTCCAACATCTCGCGCCTGCAGTTGCTTGCCGACAGGCCGATCGCCAGGAGTCGCATGGAGATCCGTCTGTCTCTGGACGGTCACCCGCTGGGTGGCGCGCGCCCCTGGCAGGTGCTGGAGGACGGCAGGCTGGTGGATGCCGGTCGCGGCCTGGTCGCCATCGAACAACTACGCCAACTGGCGCAGCCGGGAAGTGTCTTGCGGGTTGAAAGCGACGCGGCCCAGATGGACGGCCTGCGCTTCGATGCCAGCGGGCTTCAGGGCTTGATTGCCCTGCAACGGGAGGCTTGTCACTGGTGAGGCCGCCTCCGCTGGATCTCGAACTGCTGCTTGCGCCGCTGGATGCCAGGCAGCCCGCGGGCGTCTTCGATGAGGAAGATGAGACCTTCCAGGCCATCGATCATGAGATGGTCAAGCTGGGCGGTCTGCATGAAGCCGCCATGGATTGGGCTTATGTCGAAGAGTCCGCCTGCTCATACCTGGCGCGCCAGTGCAAGCACTTCCGGATCGCCGGGCATCTGATCACCGCCCGCTTGCGCGAGCGCAGCTGGCACGGATGGGCGGATGCCTCCGGCCTGCTTGCCGGCATGGTCGAGCACTATTGGGATTGCGGCCATCCCAAGCCCGGCCCCACCGGCTATCCGCACAAGCGCCGGCTGGTTGGGCTGCTGCTGGAGCGGATGATGGCCGCATTGGGTTCCATTCCTGCCGATGACGCGGCCCGGCCGCAGCAGCAGCGGGCAAGCGCGGCGTTGGACAGGCTGCAGGCCTGCGCCTCGTCAGCCCAGCTCGACGTGCCCTTGCTCACCCGCCTGGAGGCCTCGTTCCAGCGCCGGCTGGAGGAGACATGCCGGGCAGCGGCGGGGCCACCCGGCGCCGCGCCGCGTCCGGCCGCCAGCCCCGCGATCGACGAGGCCTACTTCAAGGAGGAGGCCGCCCTGAAGCTGGGCGATGAGCGGGAGGCAAAGCGCTCCCTGCTGGCGGTGGCCGACTTCATCAACCAGCAGAGCCCCTATGACCCCACTGGCTACCTGCTGCGCCGCTTCGCCCTGTGGGCGCACCTGACCGCGGCGCCGCCCTCCCGGCGCGAGCAGCGCACCGAACTGATGGGCGTGCCGCGCGACGTGGCGGAGGGCTACCAGGAGGCGGTGGCCGGGAACAAGCTCAGCCCGCAACTACTGCAGCGGGTGGAGAAGAGCGTTGCCGGCTCCCCCTACTGGATACGCGGCAGTTTCATTGCGGCTGCGATTGCCCGGCAGCTGGAAATGGCCGAGGTGGCGTCCTCGATCCGGCTGGCGTCGGAGCGCTTCGTCGCCCGCATTCCTGGCTTGTGCACGCTGCAGTTCGCCGACGGCCGGCCCTTCGTCGACGGTGAAACCCTGGCCTGGCTCAGCGGTGCCGACGAGGAGGACGGCAAGGCCGCAGCCTGCCGGCCGGCGTTCGATGAACTGCGCGCCAGCTTGCTCGCCTGCCTGGACAAGGGCGGGGTCGAGGCTCTGCTGCGCCAGCTGGAGACGCTGCAGGGGGAGGCCGGCGACCTGCGCGACCAATGTCACACCATGAGCATCGCCGCGGATCTGCTCGGGGCCAGGGATTTCTCCTGGCTCGCCGGCAAGCTCTATCGCGCCGCTCACGAACTCATGCTCAAGGCCGCGATGCCGGACTGGGAGCCGGCACTGTTCAAACACCTCGCCCGCCATGCGAGCGACGCCGCGGCGTCGGGTACTGCGGGGGCAAGGCTCTAAGCTGGGGAACTCGATATGTGGAAGAACAGGTCTTTCCTGAAGCGCAGCGGCCTCACCGCGCTGCGCTGGATCGGGCAGGGTATGCCCTTGTTGCTGGTGCTCGGGCTGGTGTTCCTGCTGATCGCCCTGTGGTGGCTGGGGCCGCAACTTGCGTGGCGGGACTATCGCCCGCTGGAGAGCCTGACCGCCCGCGTGCTGGCAACCGTGATCCTGCTCATGCTGCCCATGCTGCTCTGGGCGCTACGGCTGCAGCGGCGCAACCGCCGTCTGGAGGCCGAGCGGCAGCGGGACGTGCAGCACGCACAGGATCCTTGCCTGCGCCATGTGGAGGCTCAGGAGCGTGCGCTGGACCGTAGTCTCGCGATGCTACGCGCCCATCTGGAGGGGCGGAATGCGCTCTATCAGTTGCCCTGGTACCTGGTGCTGGGGCAGGAAAACACCGGCAAGACCAGCTTCATCAACCGCAGCAACCAGAGCTTCTCCCTGACGGGCGAGGCCAAGGCCGGCAGCGGCCGCCTGCTCGATGATCCCGACCTCGCCTATCCGGTGGATTGGTGGATGGGCAACGAGGCAGTGCTGATAGATCCGCCGGGCGAATTCGTCAGCCAACCGCAGGATGCCGAGATGGCGTGGGAGGATGAGCCTGTTCCCGCAGGAGGCGGGGAGGCGGCGCAGCCGCCCTCAGCACAGGGCGAAGGCGGCGGTGGATACCTGCCGGCCGGCACCCACGCCAGGCTGTGGACGCACTTGATAGCCTGGCTTGCGCGCAACCGCAGCCGGCGTCCGCTCAACGGCGTGGTGCTGATGGTGGACCTGGTGAGCCTGCTTGGCCTTCCGGCCAGCGACCGCAAGGCGCTGGCCATCCTGCTGCGCTCCCGGTTGGCCGAACTCTGCCGGCAACTGGGGATGCGGCCGCCGCTTTATGTGGTGCTGAGCAAGTTCGACCGCCTCGAGGGCTTCGAGGTCTTCTTCGCCCGCCTGCCGAAGGCGGTTCGGGAGGACATCTTCGGCTTCACCTTCTCGCTGGACTCGGTACACGATTACGACGCCTGGCTTGCCGAGCTGGGGCAGCGCTATGACGAATTCGTGAAGCGGCTGAACGAGCAGGTCTTCGATGCGCTGAGTGCCGCCCTGGCACTGGAGGAACGCGAAGCCCTGTTTTCCCTCATCCGCCAACTGGCCGGCATGCGGCTGCTGCTGTTGGGCTTCCTGGCCGACGTGCTGGGCAGTGACCGCTACGCCACGCCGGCGTTGCCGCGGGGTGTCTACTTCTCTTCGGTTTACCAGCAGGGCCTGCTCTGCAACGCCTTCGTTGGCAATGCTGCCCACAGCTACGGCATTGCGCCGTCGATTGCCGATGCCCAGCCCGGTGGGCGGGCAGTGGTGTATTTCGCCCGGCAGCTGTTCCAGTCCGTCATCTATCCCGAAGCCGGGCTGGCCAGCGACAACCTCAAGGTGATCGCGGCGAAAAGGCGGGCGCTGGCCCTGAGCGCCGGCGTGGCGACGCTGGGCAGCCTGCTGGTGGTCGCCGGCTGGTATCACTTCTACACGGTGAACCGGGACAGGACGGCGATGGTGCTGGAGCGCAGCGGCGGCTTTGGCGCGCACGTCATCGATGGCGGCGCCGATCCGACTGGCCGCAACCTGCTGGCTCCCCTCAACCAGATCCGCAGCGCAGTCCTGGTATTCGGCGATTACCGGGCGTCCTGGCCGCTGGTGTCGGACATGGGGCTGTACCCGGGGCGGCAGATCGGACCCAAGGTGGACGAGGCCTACATGTCGCTGCTCGGCCAGCGCTTCCTGCCCCAGGTGGCCGGCGGAGTCATGGCCGCCATGGAGTCGCCGCAGGCCGGCAGCGACGCGCAGCTGGCGGCCTTGCGGGTCTATCGCATGATCGAGGAGCGGCCGAGCCGCCGCGCGCCCATCGTGCAGGAATGGATGGCGAAGCAGTGGCAGTCCGCCTTCCCCGGCGAGAACGAGGTCCAGCTGGCGCTGCAGGGCCACCTGGATTACGCGATGGCGCATGTGGATACCGATCTGCCCCAGTACCGGTCGCGGGTGGCCCAGGTCCAGAACAAGTTGCGGCAGATCCCGATGCCCCAGCGGGTGTACCTGAGTATGCGCGGCGAGGCGGGCCAGGTGCTGCGCACGCCGCTGGACCTGCGCAGCGAGATCGGCCCCGCCTTCGACATCGTCTATCAGACCTCCAATGCGGCCGAAGAGCCCGGCCGCCCGCCGGCCAACGGCCGGATAGATGCCCTGCTCACCGCGAAGGGCTACCTGCGCTACTTCGAGCCGAACAGCAAAGGCATGGCGGATCTGGCAATCATCGACCAGTGGGCGTTGGGCGAGCGGCGCAGCATCGACTATTCCCAGGCCGATCGGGACGCCCTCGCCGAACGCATCCGCGCCATCTACCACCGTGACTACATCGACACCTGGCAGCGCAACCTGAACCGGCTCGAGGTGCGGGATTTCGATGACCTCAATCAGGCTGTCAATGTGCTGGGCAGCGTGACCGGGCCGGCTGCGCCCCTGCGCCGTCTGTTGGAGACGGTCCGTGACAATACCGAGGGGCTGGTGCCCGCAGCCGGGGACAAGGACGACGCGGCGGCCGGGGCCGCGGTGGCGGCGGCAGCGGCAGCGCCGCAGGCTGGCAACATCGTGAGCAACTTCGCGCCGCTCACCGGCTTGCTGGTGGCAAAGGGCGACAAAGCGGCCTATCTGGACGAGACCATGCAACTCATCGCCGGCGTGCAGGAGCTGCTGAAGGGCGTGCATGACAGCCCGAACCGCGGCAAGGCGGCCCTGGGCGTTGTGCTGGACCGGCTGGCGATGAAGGGGCCGGATCCCATAGGCAATCTCCGCCGCGCTGCCGCGGGCTTGCCGCAGCCACTGAACCGGCAGGTCGGCAAGCTGGCTGACGAGTCTTCCCTGGTCCTGATGATAGAGGCGCTGACCGAGCTGGAGCGACGCTGGGATGCGGACGTCTTCCGCTTCTACAACGAGCGCCTGGCAGGACGCTATCCCTTCAGCCCCGGCAGCCGGCAGGAAGTCTCCCTGGACGACTTTGCCGCCTTCTTCGGCCCGCAGGGCAAGCTGCAGCAGTTCAAGGCGCAGTATCTGAGAGTCCTGCTCGAAGACAATCTGGAGGCCCTGTACTCCGAACGGTTGGGTGGCCATCTGCTGCGTACCGACCTGCTCACCCAGCTGCAGGCGGCGGACCGGATACGGGATGCCTTCTTCGGCAGCCGGGGCAACCTGGGGATCCAGTTCTCCGTCGAACCCCTGGGCCTGACGGCGACCCGGCGTAGCAGCGTGCTCAACATCGAGGGCCAGCTGGTCGGCTACAGCCATGGCGCGACCGCTCCCACCGCGCTGATCTGGCCCAACACCCTCAGCGGAGCCAGTGGCGGGGGGGAGAGCCGCATCACGCTGGTGGGGGGCGAGGGCAACAGCAGCGGTGTGGCCTATCGCGGCCCCTGGTCGATGTTCAGGCTGTTCAGCCAGGCTCAGCTCAACGGCGCGAGCGAGATCGCGGTGGATCTGAGCTTTGTTGCGACCGACGGGGGGATGCGTTACCGGGTGACGGCGGACAAGCGCGAAAATCCCTTCACCCAGCAGCTTTTCCGGGGCTTCGCACTGCCGCGAACGCTGTTGATGGACAACACCATGCCCCGCCGGAAACAGGCCATGGCGGCGCCGGCTAATGCCGGCGCCCGGGGATGAAGGGCTGACGGAGCTTGGCGATGGACATCGTGCGCAAGGGTGACAGCACCGATCACGGCGGCACCGTGCTGGAAGGCTTCGGCCAGACCGATCTCAATGGCAGGCCGATTGCCGGCGTGGGGCACAAGGTGAGCTGCCCGAAGTGCAAGGGGGTATTCCCCATCGTCGAAGGCAGTGCCTGCTACAGCGTCGACGGCGTGCCGGTGGCGCTGCACGGGATGAAGACAGCCTGCGGCGCCAGCCTGATCGCGAGCGGCCCCATGGGGGCGGTGCACTAGTAGACGGTTGCGGGTCGCCGGGGAAGGGCTGCAGCGCCGGGGCAGGCAGGACCGGTACCGCAGCGCGTCGGCCGGCGCATGGACCGCCACGCTGGCGCGGAAGACGTGGATCTTCCGTGCCGTGGAGTGTTCAAGCCGCGATTCGGCCCGCGAGCGCGACGAGGCTGCGGTCGCTGCCGGCCGGGCCGATCAACGACAGGCCCAGCGGCGCGCCCAGGCGCGTGGCGAGGGGCATCGACAGCTGCGGGCATCCGGAGAGGCCGGCGAGGCTGAGCAGCTTGATCGAGGCGTTGCGATATTCGTCCAGCGCCGCCTCGCCGGTGGTCAGCAGCGGGGCAATGTCCGGCATGGTGGGCAGCACCAGCACACCGTCTTCTCCCAGCAGTTCGGCGATTTCCGCCTGGACCTCGCGCAGCACCTGCCAGCTTTCTTCCAGCTTCTCGTTGCTGACGCTGCGTCCCCAGGCGAAGCGCTCGCGCACGCCGGGGCCGAGCACGAGGCCGTAGCGCTCTATCATTTCGCCGTCGCTCTCCCAGGCTTCCCGGCCCTGGATGTGGCGGAAGGCGGAGAAGTTGCGGTCGGTGCCGGCGCTGGCCATGCGGACCAGGCTCGCGCTGCCGAGAGCGGCCTCCACGCGCTCCAGCGCGGGTTGGAGAGCCTGCCTGACGGCGCCGTCCAGCAAGCTCCAGCCATCTTCCGGATAGAGCAGGCGCACGGTGCCGGGTAGCGCGGCGCTGTCCTCGCCCAGCAGCACGGCTCCCACGCGCGCCAGCGTGACGCTGTCGCGGGTGAAGAAACCCAGGGTGTCGAAGCTGGGGGCGAGATCCAGGCTGCCTTCCAGGGTGATGCGGCCGTGGCTGGGGCGCAGACCGAAGAGACCGCAGTGGTTGGCCGGACAGCGGATGGAGCCGCCGGTATCGGTGCCGATGGCGAAATCCACCAAGCGGTTGGAGACCGCCGCCGCCGAGCCGGAAGAGGAGCCGCCGGGCGTGCGCTCCGGCGCGGCACCGTTGCGCGGCACGCCGAAGTGGGCATTGAGCCCGCTCATGGAGAAGGCGAGTTCGTCGGTATAGGTCTTGCCGACGAAGCGCGCGCCGGCATCCAGCAGCATCTGGACTGCGGGGGCGGTGGCGGTCTTGATGCCGGACAGGGCGAGCACATGCGGGTTGCCGCCGCCGGTGGGATAGCCAGCGACATCGAACAGGTCCTTGACGCCGAAGCTGAGGCCGGCAAGCGGCCCGGCGGGCGCATGGGCGACGGCCACCGCCGGGTAGGGGACAAAGGCATGAGCGGGGTCTTTTTCGAGCAGCATGAGGGCTCCCGTCTTGAAAGGTCGGTTGGGGGCGGACGCCGCCTGGAGAGGCCACGCCGATGCACATTATGCGTGGTATGCCCCGATTGTTGTGCACTGCGAGATGGGGCGGGCTTCCATATCGGAGAGCAGCCTGCCGGGTCGCGGCTACCGGTGGCAGAGACTGTAGTCGCTCCCGCCGCACTGCCTGAGAGGCGAGGGGCGGGTGTGTGGATACCGGCGCAGCTGCTGCCTCGGTTGACCCATGTCTTGCGGCGGCAGGCAGAATGCCCGCCTTCCCCTTCCTTTGCCTCTTCCACCGCCTTCCCGCCGCTACTACCGATGTCGTCCGCTCAGCTCCCCAGCACCCTGGGCCGGGTTTTCCTGCCTTTCGCTCTCGGTTACTACCTCTCTTACCTGCTGCGCACCGTGAATGCGGTGATCTCGCCGGCGCTTTCCGCCGAGCTGGGCCTGTCCGCCGCCGAACTGGGCCTGCTGACCAGCGCCTATTTCGTCGCCTTCGGGCTGATGCAGATTCCCATCGGCATCGCGCTGGATCGCTACGGTCCGCGCCGGGTGGAGGGCAGCCTGCTGCTGGTCACCGCCCTGGGCGGGGTCGCCTTCGCCACCGGCGATTCGCTGGCCTCGCTGGGCCTTGCCCGCGGCCTGCTCGGGCTGGGCGTGTCCGCCTGCCTGATGGCCGGGCTGAAGGGCTTCGCGATGTGGTATCCGCCGGAGCGCCACGGCTCCATGACCGGCTTCATCATGGCCGCCGGCGCGCTGGGCGCCCTCACCGCCAGTGCGCCGCTGGAGGCGCTGCTGCCGCTGCTGGGCTGGCGCGGTCTGTTCTGGGGCATCACCGCCTGCGCTTTGCTGGCCTCGGCCTGGATCTTCATTTCGCTGCCGGACGAAGCGCCGCATACCGGCCAGGACACGCTCGCTGCCGCGCTGGCCTCGGTGGCCGCCATCTTCCGTTCGCGGGACTTCCTGCGCTATGCCGGGGCGGCCACCTTCTTTACCGGCGGCTTCATGGCCTTGCAGGGGCTGTGGGTGGTGCCCTGGCTGATGAACGTCAGCGGGCTGGAGCTGGCGGGGGCGGCGCGCTACCTGCTGATCCTCAACCTCGGCATGCTGGCCGGCCAGTTGGCGATGGGCCTGTTCGGCACCCGGCTGGCGCGCAGTGGCATCCGCTCGCCGGCCATACTGCGGGTGGGCTACGCCGGCATGCTGTTGGTGGAACTGGCGTTGTTGATCGACTGCCTGCCGCTGGGGCTGGCCTGGTGCTTGTTCGGCGTGTTCTCCGCTGTCAATTCCCAGTCTTACCTGGCGGCCGCCGGCTATTTTCCGCGGGCGCAGTTCGGCCGGGTGAGCACGGCGGTGAACCTCATGGCGTTCGCCGGGGCTTTCGCGGTGCAGTGGGGCATGGGGCTGGCGCTGGATGGCCTGCAACTGGCCGGCCATGCGCTGGATGTCGCGCTCAAGATCGCCTTCGGTGGGCTGCTGGCGGTGCAGTTCTGCGCCTACCTGCCGCTGCTGCGAGTGAAGCGGGCGCCGGTCTAGCGCGCCAGCGCGGTCTCGTCTTCTTCGTTGCTGGCGGGCTTGGGCGGCGCCAGCAGCGCGGCCGGCCTGGCGTTCCATTCCACCAGTTCCAGGCGGCCGTCCATGTGCTCGACGATGGCGGTGCAGCTGTCCACCCAGTCGCCGCAGTTGATGTAGCTCATGCCGCCGATTTCCTTGATCGCCGCCCAGTGGATGTGGCCGCAGATCACGCCATCCACGCCACGCTCGCGGGCGCCGCGCACCACCGAATCCTCGAAGTCGAAGATGAAGCTCACCGCCGTTTTCACCTTGCGCTTGGCGTAGCCGGCCAGCGACCAGTAGCCGGAGATGCCCAGCCGGCGCCGGATGCGCGACAGGCAGGTGTTGAGCCGCACCAGGGTGTTGTAGGCGACGT
This sequence comes from Azoarcus sp. TTM-91, assembly GCF_012911025.1. GTDB lineage: Bacteria > Pseudomonadota > Gammaproteobacteria > Burkholderiales > Rhodocyclaceae > Azoarcus. The sequence continues at coordinate 24,259 of NZ_WUEI01000032.1, forward strand.
CGCCAATGACGGCGACCCAGCGGTGGTAGCGCGTCACCTGGTCGTATTCGTCGCCATGCAGCAGCAGGAAGCGGCGGCCGTCGGCGGTCTGGTGTATCCAGTCCGACTCCAGCCGGATGTCGCCGAAGGTGATGCCGATGTATTCGCGCAGCGCTTCGTCGTGGTTGCCGGGGATGAAGATCACCTGAGTGCCCTTGCGCGCCCGCCGGAGCATCTTCTGCACCACCGTGTTCTGGGTGGCGCTCCAGTAGATGCTGCGGTTCATCGCCCAGAAATCGACGATGTCGCCGAGCAGGTAGAGGTGTTCGGATTCATAGTGGCGCAGGAAGTCCAGCAGACGGTCCGCCTGGCAGCCACGGGTGCCGAGGTGGACGTCGGACAGGAAGATGCTGCGGACCTGCTTTTCTTGCATCTGCGGCGGACGATCAGGATGACGCCGCCAGCGTGGTCCCGTGCTGTGACAGGGTGATGACGACGCCGGAGGAGGGCGGCTCAGGCGTGCTCGCCGGCCGCGTGCCCGGAGGACCAGGCCCACTGGAAGTTGTAGCCGCCGAGGTGGCCGGTGACGTCCGTTACCTCGCCGATGAAGTACAGCCCGGGCTGCTTGCGCGCTTCCATGGTCTTGGACGACAGCGCCTGGGTGTCCACGCCGCCCAGCGTGACCTCCGCCTTGGCATAGCCCTGGGTGCCGGAGGGCGCCAGCCGCCAGTCGGCGAGGGTGGCGGCAACCTGGCGCAGTTCGGCGTGGCGGAAGCTGTTGAGCGGCCGTTGCCAGCCATGCAGTTCGCACCAGGCATGGGCGAAGCGCCGTGGCAGATGCTCGGCGAGCAGGTTGCCGAGCAGGGCGCGCTCGCCTGCATGGGACAGCAGCCAGGATTCGGCGTCCACGTCCGGCAGCAGGTTGAGGCCCACCGCTTCCCAGTCGCCGTCTTCGTAGGCCTGGGCCTGCCAGTAGCTAGAGACCTGCAGGATGGACGGGCCGGACAAGCCGCGATGGGTGATCAGCGCCGCTTCGCGGAATTCGCCGCCGCGGCAGCGCGCCTGCACTTCGAAGGAAATGCCGGCCAGCGGCGCCAGCCGCTCCAGGGTCTCCGGCGGCAGGGTGAGCGGCACCAGCGCCGGCCGCGGCGCCACCACCGGCAGGCCGAACTGCTCGGCGATGCGGTAGCCGAACGGCGTGGCGCCGATCTTGGGGATGGACAGGCCGCCGGTTGCGATCACCAGGCTGCGGGCAAGGTACTGGCCGGCATCGGTATGGACGATGAACCGGGTGGCATCCGGCGTGGTCTCGCCAGTGGCCTCCACCGCCTGGATGGTGACTGGCGTGTTCCAGCGCACCTTGCCGTCATCGCACTCGGCCCGCAGCAGGTCGATGATGTCCTGAGCGGAATCGTCACAAAAAAGCTGGCCCCAGGATCTTTCGTGGTATCGGACGCCATGGCGCTCCACAAGCCCGATAAAATCCCGCGGCGTGTAACGCGACAGCGCCGAGCGCACGAAATGCGGGTTGCGGCACAGGTAGTTGTCCGCCGAGACCTTGAGGTTGGTGAAGTTGCAGCGCCCGCCGCCGGAAATGCGGATCTTCTCCGCCAGCTTCGTGGCGTGGTCCAGCAGCAGCACGCGACGGCCTCGCTGGCCGGCGGTGGCGGCGCACATCATGCCCGCCGCGCCGGCGCCGATGACGACGAGGTCGAAGGTCTGGTCAGCCAAGTGGGTGCCTGAAGCGTTGAAAGCGGCGCAGAATACGCGCCGCGCTGCATAGCGGCAATCGAGAACACGAGACGAGGCGGCAGCCGCTGGCTGCCGCGGGTGGCGGGAGCCGCCGGATGGCAAGCAAGAACAGAAAAACAGGTAGTCCTGTATGGAGCGTTTTGATGACTGAATCGACCCCCGACCCGATCTCCTCCGCCCGCATGAAGCGGTTCGTGCGCCCGGCGAAGTGGGGAGTGGGCCTGGTGGCCGCGGTTGCGGTGCTCGGCTTCGGCGTGGTGCCCCCGGTGGCGCGCCACTACGCGGTGCAGATATTGAACGACAAGCTGGGGCGCGAGGTTTCCATAGAGCGCATCGGCTTCAACCCCTTCACGCTTACGGCCGAGGTGCATGGCGTCAAGGTGATGGAGGCCGGCGGCGGTGGCGAGGCGCTGGCCATAGAGCTGCTGCGCGCCAACCTGGAGCTGGAATCCCTGCTGCGGGGCGGGCCGGTGCTGCATGAACTGGCGGTGCGCGGGCCGCGGGTGCATCTGGTGAACGAGGGCGAGGGCCGCAGCAACTGGTCCGACGTCATCGAGCGTCTGGCCACGCCACCGGAAGAGGATGCCGGCGAGACGCGCTTCTCCATTGGCAACATTAGCATCGACGGCGGCCGGATCGAGATCGACGACAAGACCAAGGGCCTGAAGCACGAGATCAGCGAGCTGAACATCGGCGTGCCCTTCGTCTCCAACCTGCCGGTCAAGGTGGATGTCTTCGTCGAGCCCAAGCTCTCGGCCAAGGTCAATGGCGACGACCTGGTGCTCACCGGCCGCAGCAAGCCCTTCAGCGAGACGCGGGAAACCGTGCTCGACATCGCTCTCAAGGACTTCGAGGTGTCGCGCTGGCTGGCATACCTGCCGTTCGAACCCGGCTTCCTGATCCCCTCCGGCACGCTGACGACCAACCTGGAAGTCGGCTTCTCCCAGCCGGCGGACGGCCAGCCCGCGGTGACGCTGAAAGGCCAGGCGCAGCTGAACGGCCTGGTGGTGCAGGACAAGAAAGGCCAGCCCGCCGTATCCATCGGTGAGCTGGGGGTGGAGTTCGCCGACGTCCAGCCGCTGGCCAACCGCTGGCATTTCTCCCGGCTGCTACTGCAGCAACCGGAGATCGACGTGGTACGCCGGGCCGACGGCTCGCTGAATCTGATGGGCCTGCTGCCCAAGACCGACGGCGGAGCCAAGGACACCGGGCGCAGGTCCGCGGGCAAGGAGGCTCCGGCCGAGGCGACGCCTGCAGCGGATGCTGCTCCGCTCAGCTTCCTGCTGGCGCAGGCGCGCATCCGCGATGGCGTGGTCCGCTTCACCGATGACGGTTTCAAAAAGCCCTTCGTGGCCCGGCTTGAGGCAATCAATCTGGACCTGCGCGACCTTGCCAACACTGGCGACATGCCGGCCGACATCCGGCTGGATTACCACACCGACGGTGGCGAGAAGTTCAGCCACCAGGATCAGCTGCGGCTGACGCCGAATGTCGAGCTGGATGGCTCGGTGCTGATCGAGACCCTGCAGCCGGCGCGCTACGCCGCCTATTTCGCCGAGGCGCTGCCCGGCGGCGAGCTGCGCGACGCCAAGCTGGATGCGGCGCTGCGCTATCACCTGAAGCTGGGCGGCAAGGAGCCAGAGATCAAGGTGAACGCGGAAACCGTGGCCTTGCGCGACTTCGTACTGGCACTCAAGGGCAGCAAGGACGCGGCGATCAAGGTGCCGGCGGTAAAGGTGGCGGATGCCGAGGTGGATGTGTCCGGGCGCAGCGCCAAGGTGGGCGAGCTCGGCATCTCCGGCGCGTCGGTGTCCGCCGTGCGCCTGGCCGATGGCAGCCTGGACCTCGAACGCCTGATGGGCAAGAGCAGCGGCGGCGCCAGTGGTCCGGCATGGACCGCCAGCATCGGCCGTTTCAGCCTGACCGGCAGCTCGCTGCGGCTGGAAGACCGCAGCGCCGGCAAGCCGGTGGTGATGGCGGCCGACGGCCTCAGCTTCAAGGCGGAGAACCTCTCCACCGCCAAAGGCGCGATGGCGAAGATCGATTTCGACAGCCGCATCAACAAGAACGGCACCCTGGGCCTGGAGGGCACCTTCGGCCTGGAGCCGCTGAAGGCGGATCTCAAGCTCAAGCTCAGCAAGGTGGATCTGCTGCCGCTGCAGCCCTATGTGCTGGAAGAGACCAAGATCGCCATCTCCCGCGGCAATCTCACCACCCAGGGTCGGCTGCAACTGGCGACCGCTCGAGGCGGCGAGTTGGAAGGCCGCTTCCAGGGTGACCTGGGCGTGGCCGACTTCGCCTCGGTGGATCGCCTGAACGCCACCGACTTCGTGCGCTGGCGCGTCCTCAACCTGTCCGCCATTGACGTCCGCCTGGCGCCGTTCTCTCTTGCTATCGGCGATGTGGCACTGAACGATTTCTACACCCGGCTGATCCTGAACGATCAGGGGCAGCTGAACCTGCGGGAGATCCGTCCGGGCGCCGAGGCGGAGGCGCAGGTCCAGCAAGGGCCGGTGGCCGCAACCGCGCCGGTAGCCGCCGCGCCCGGCAAGGGCACTGCCAGCGCCGAAGTGCCGCCGCCGGCCGAGGTGCCGCCGATCAAGGTGAACCGCATCCGCATCCGCGGCGGCAACATCGCCTTCAGCGATCGCTTCGTGCGGCCCAACTACGATGCCAACCTCACCGGCATGAGCGGGGAGCTGACCGGGCTGTCGTCCGATCCTTCCACCATCGCCAAGCTGGACCTGAACGGCAAGGTGGACAATGCCGCGCCGGTGTCGGTGAAGGGCGAACTGAACCCTTTCCGCCAGGACCGCTACCTGGACATCGTGCTGGCGATGAAGGATTTCGAACTCACCGGCATCTCCAGCTACTCCGGCAAATACGTCGGCTACGGCATCCAGAAGGGCAAGCTGTCCGCCGACCTGAACTACAAGATCGAGGACCGCAAGCTGACGGCGACCAACCGCATCTTCGTCGACCAGCTCACCTTCGGCGACAAGGTCGACAGCCCGGACGCGCTGAACCTTCCGGTGCAACTGGCGGTATCGCTGCTGAAGAACGGCCGTGGCGAGATCGACCTCAACCTGCCGGTCAGCGGCACCCTGGACGACCCCCAGTTCTCGGTGTTCGGGCTGGTGATGCGGGCGCTGGTCAATCTGGTGGGCAAGGCGGTTACCGCACCGTTCTCGCTCCTGGGGTCGATGTTCGGCGGCGAGGAACTGTCCTACATCGAGTTCGCGCCGGGCGCGCGCAAGCCGGGCGGTGAAGAGGCGGAGAAGCTGGCCAACCTCGCCAAAGCGCTGAAGGACAGGCCGGCACTGCGGCTGGACGTGACCGGCAAGGCCGATCCGGTGGCCGACCTGGACGGCCTGAAGCGCACGCTGATGGAGCGCCAGGTGAAGGCAGAGAAGCTGAAATCCATGGTCAAGCGCGGGCAGGAGGCGCCCTCGCTGGACGACATCCAGGTGGATGCCAAGGAATATCCGGCGCTGCTGAAGGAAGTCTACGACCAGGGCAAATTCGAGAAGCCGCGCAACTTCATCGGCCTCGCCAAGACGCTGCCGGTAGCGGAGATGGAAGCGCTGATCATGGCCAACACCAAGGTGAGCGACGAGGATTTCCGCGGGCTGGCCCAGACGCGTGCCCAGAACGTCAAGGAATGGCTGCTTGGTGACGGTGGTGTGGCGCCGGAACGGGTCTTCCTGCTGGCGCCCAAGGTCGAGGCGGCCGACGGCGGCAAGGGCAGGCAGGTACAGTTTTCGCTGCGCTGACCGGGTGGGCCGCACTGCGGCCATTGCCATGGAGGGTAAGCAGATGAGCGGACGTTTGAGCAGTACCGAGCGGAACGAGGCGTTGGGCGCCTTGCCTGCCTGGCAACTGGATGGCGAGCGGGAGGCGATCCGGCGCAAGTTCCAGTTTGTGGACTTCAACGCCGCCTTCGCCTTCATGGCCCGGGTGGCGCTGCAGGCGGAGAAGATGGACCACCATCCCGAGTGGTCCAATGTTTACAACAAGGTGGAAATCCTGCTCTCCACCCATGACGCCGGCGGGCTCACCGAGAAGGACATCGCGCTGGCGCATTTCATCGATGCGGTAGCCGGCTGAGGGAAGGACGGGCGTAAAAAGAAAAACGGGCGGATATCTCCGTCCGTTTTTCTTTATGGGGCTGTCTGGCTCAGACCGCGGCGAGCGCCTGTTCCAGGTCGGCGCGGATGTCGTCGATGTGCTCGATGCCGATGGACAGCCGCACCATGTCTTCGGATACGCCAGCGCGCTTCAGTTCGTCCGGCCCCAACTGGCGGTGGGTGGTGGAGGCCGGGTGGCAGGCGAGGGATTTTGCGTCGCCGATGTTCACCAGCCGGGTCACCAGCTTCAACGCATCCTGGAAGCGGGCGCCGGCTTCGCGGCCGCCGCGAACGCCGAAGGAGAGGATGCCGGAGGCGCGGCCTCCCATGTACTTGCGAACCAGGCCGTGGTCGGCGTGGTCCGGCAGGCCGGCGTAATTCACCCATTCAACCTTCTCCTGCGCCCGCAGGAATTCCGCCACCTTCAGCGTGTTCTCGCAGATGCGGTCCATGCGCAGGGCCAGCGTTTCTATGCCCTGCAGGATCAGGAAGGCGTTGAAGGGGCTGAGTGCGGCGCCGGTGTTGCGCAGCGGCACCACCCGGGCGCGGCCGATATAGGCTGCGGCGCCCAGGGCTTCGGTGTAGGTCACGCCGTGGTAGGACACGTCCGGCTCGTTCAGGCGGCGGAAGCGGGCCTTGTGCTCTGCCCAGGGGAATTTGCCGGAGTCGACGATGGCGCCGCCAATGGAATTGCCGTGGCCGCCCAGGTACTTGGTCAGCGAGTGGACGACGATGTCGGCGCCATGCTCGAAGGGGCGGCACAGGTACGGTGTGGGTACGGTGTTGTCCACGATCAGCGGGATGCCGTGGCGGTGGGCGATCTCGGCCAGGCGCTCGAAGTCGGTGATGTTGCCCAGCGGGTTGCCGACGGATTCGCAGAAGATCGCCTTGGTGCGCTCATCGATCAGCTTGCCGAAGGCGGCCGGGTCGCGGTGGTCGGCAAAGCGGACTTCGATGCCCAGTTGGGGGAAAGTATGGGCAAAAAGATTGTAGGTGCCGCCATAGAGGGTGGCGGCGGAGACGATGTTGTCCCCGGTTTCGGCGATGGTCTGGATGGCGTAGGTGATGGCCGCCATGCCGGAAGCCACGGCTAGCGAGGCGATGCCGCCCTCCAGCGCCGCGATGCGTTCCTCCAGCACCGCGGTCGTGGGATTCATGATCCGGGTGTAGATGTTGCCGGCCACCTTTAGGTCGAAAAGATCTGCGCCATGCTGGGTGTCATCGAAGGCGTAGGAGGTGGTCTGGTAGATGGGAACGGCTACCGCTTTGGTGGTGGGATCAGGGCTGTAACCGCCATGCACGGCGAGGGTTTCGAGTTTCATGGTGTCTCCTCTAAGTGGAATGAGGCCGGAGTATAGCCAGACGCAGTTCGATTAAGAAATCAACAAAACTGCGTAAGGTGGTGCCGGGAAGTGATTGAAAGAATATGTATTTTTTTGTGCGCTGCAGATTGCCGCTTTTCTTCAAGTGGGGATAATGACGCCTTCCACACCCTTCGCCGGCCTGCTCTGGCGAAGATGACGTAGCAATATAAGAAGGAGGGCTCGGGATGGAGTCTGTCGAGCGTGTTTCTACTTGGCTTGAATTTGCATTTGCGCCGCTGCGGCAGCAGGCGCGAGTGAGGTTGCACCCGGTGAGCGGCCAGCGCAATGGCTGCTTCGCGCTGTCGCTGGACAGCCGCTGGCTGCATGCCGGTGACGGCCGGCTGACGCTATTCGAGGGGTTGGGGGCCGCACTGCATTTCCTGAAGGTCACCCGGGTGAAGGATTTCGAGCCGGGAGAGCCCTTGCCGGATTCCCTGTGCCGGGAAAACAGCCAGTACTGCCTGTGCGTGGATCGCCAGAAGGGATTGAAGAACTGCACGCGCAATTGCCCGGCGGCGGGCAGGCTGGATTCCTGAACATCCGCTGCGGATCCCAAAAACAAGGCGGCGCCACCTTCCGGTGAGCGCCGCCTTGTTTTTGGGCGGCCGGCAGCCGCCTGCGATGACTAGCCGGCGGCCTCCGGTTGCATGCGCTGGCCGAGGATTTCCCGGTCGGGCCGGCCGACGTGGTAACCCTGCGCGTAGTCGATGCCGAAGTCCTTCAGCAGCGCCAGCACCTCGGCCGACTCGACGAACTCCGCCACCACCTCGATCTTCAACGCCCGCGCCAGTTCGGTGATGCTCTGGACGAAGATGCGGTCGCGCTCGCTGTGGATCATGTTGGCGATGAAGTCGCCCTCGATCTTCAGGAAGTCGAACGGAAAGCGACGCAGGTAGTGGAAGGAGGAGAAGCCGGAACCGAAGTCGTCGATGGCGAGGCGGAAGCCCTCGGAGCGCAGATCCACGATGAAGCGCTCCAGCAGCGACAGGTTCTTCACCGTGTCGCGCTCGGTGATCTCGAACACGATGCGTTCCGGTGCGATGCCGGAATTGCGCACCACGGTGCGCAGCGTGCGGGCGAACTCGGCCAGCACCAGGGCGCGCGGCGAGAGGTTGAAGAAGATGTAGCCGCTGTAGTCGCTCTGCCGCACCTTCTCCAGCGCGGCTTCGATGACGATGGCGTCCAGCCGGTGGATCACGCCTATCTTCTCGGCGATCTCGATGAACTGGTCCGCCCGCATCAACTGGCCGCCGACTTCCAGCCGCGACAGCACCTCCACCGCGGCAATGGCGCCGGACTGCACAGCCATGATGGGCTGGAAGAAAGGAATCACCCTGCGCTCGTTCACCGCCGCCAGCACCGCCATGCTCATCTCGGAGACGTCGCGGAACACCGCCATAACGTCCTCGGTGGTTGGCAGCACCACCCGCTCCTTACCCTCGTTCTTGGCGCGGTACATCATGTTGTCGGCGAACAGGAAGAGATCCTTGGCCGAAGTCGCATGGTCGGGGAACACGGCCAGGCCGATGGAAACGGTGGCGCGTATCGCATCGCCGTTGGGGGCGTCCACCGTCAGCTGGCGGGTGGTTTCCAGCACCCGGCGCGCCAGGGTGTATCCCTGTTCGAGCTGGGTCTCCGGCAGGATGACGACGAACTCGTCGCCACCGTAGCGCGCCAGCACGTCGCCGCTGCGCAGGGCGTCGCGGATGGCGGTGGCGAACTGCTGCAGGTAGTGGTCGCCGGTGGCGTGGCCGTAGTGGTCGTTGATCAGCTTGAAGTTGTCGAGGTCGATCACCAGCAGGGTGGCGGCGCTGTCGTGCCGGCGGCAGCGGTCCACCTCGTAGCCCAGCAACTCCCAGAACACCCGCTGGTTGTAGAGGTCAGTCAGGGGGTCCCGGGTGGCGTAGTACTCCAGGTCACGGGTGTACTTGTGGATGGCCTTGATGGAGCCGACCACGTTGAGCAGGGTGGAGAGGATGGAGTCGATCACCAGGTTGTGCGTCTGCTCCAGCATGGCGCCGGAATGCACGCCGATGCCGACGATGCTGCCGATCTTCGGACGATCGACGAAGAAGGATTTCACCCTCAGCGTGAGGTCGCGGCTGTCTATGGTGGGCGCGTTGTCGGCGGCGTCGGGGTAGTGGTGATGGATGTTCAGCGTGGCCGGTTCACTGAAGCGGGTGTCGGCACGCAGGGTTTCGTGCACCGTCTGCTCGATGTGCTGGCGGATGGCCTCGTCGGGCAGGGCATGCCAGAAGATCTCGATGTCGAACAGCTCGTCGTCGATCTGGAACACCGAGAACAGCACCCGGGCGTCGACGATGGCGTTGATCTCCTGCAGCAGCTTGCCGACGTAGGCGCGCCAGTCGCGTATCACCTCCGAGGTGATGACGAATTTCTCCAGCAGGCCGATCTCGAACAGCAGGATGTCCTTGTCCACCGCGATGGTGCGCAGGCGGGCGGCGAGGCCGGCGATGGCGTCGTGCATGCGCTCGATCTCGGTAAAGCTGTCCGGCCGGGCACGCGGCACCAGATGGCGCAGATCGGCCACCTTGTTGATGGACTCCAGGCTGCGCTCGACCTCGCTGACGCTGCCGGCGATCCTGCGGCTGACCCACCACACCGCCGCGCCCGCCAGCAGCAAGCCGAACAGCAGGCTGGGCACCGCGGTGGTATAGAAGCCGAAGCGCACGTCCTGCAGCACCTTGGCGTAGGGCTGGGTCACCTCGATAGCGCCGAGCACGTCGCCGCTGCGGACATTGTCGTGGCAGGCGAGGCAGCGGGATTCCGCCTTCAGCGCGTGTACGCTGCGGAACTCGCCTTCCTCCAGCTTATCGGTGGACTCGCCGTATTCCAGGGCGCGCCGCACAAGCTGGCCGGGCGCGGGTTGGGCGATGTTGCCGTAGCGTGCTTCCACTGCAGGCCCACGGAAGATGGCGACCCGCAGGCCATTCCTGCCGTCGCCATGCACGCCGGCAAGGAACTCCTCCGCCTGGGCGCGGCTCCAGCCTTGGCTCATGACGACGTACATGGCGGCGAAACTGAGGCGGGCAGCCTCGTTCGCCTGGCTGCGGGCGTGGGTGCTGAACGCGGAATCGAAGGCCTGGCCTATCGCCAACCAGCTGCCGCCAAGGAAAATGATGCCGACGGCGGCGGAGGTGGCAAGGATGAAGCCTCTGAGATTCATGCGCGCTATTCCGGTTTGAGTAGGCCGGAAGACTAGCGAGGGGGAGATGGTTCGCATTTGCGAAATATCAAAACCATGCCGTCCTGAAAAGGCGCAACGCGTGCATTGCTGCTGGGCAAGGTAGCGCCGGTTTTCGGCCTTATGGTATTACCCCATCCCTGGTTGCGCCCGATCCATGCCGTCAGGCTAAAGGGGTGTCGGGCTGGATAGATCCAAGGCAAGGAATCACAGGAGAGCTGACATGGCAGCGGAGAACGGCAAGGCGGCGGAGCAGGCCGCAGGACAGGACAAGCAGGCGGGCACCGCGACCGCGAAGAAGCGGCCGGCCAACTCCACGCCCGCAGCGAAGGCTGGCGCGGCGGGCAAGCCACCCGCAGCGAAGGCGAAGATGGCGACAAAGGCCGTGGCGAAGACGCCAGCGTCAAAGGCGGTGAGTGCAGCAAAGGCGGCTGATGCCGCGCCCCGGCAGGCAACGCCACCGGCTGCGGCTCAGCCCTCCGCGGCAGCGGCGCCAAAGCCTGCGGGTACGACGCCGGCAGTCGCGGCCAAGCCGGCCAACGCCCGCCCGGCGCAGTCCGCCGCAAGCAAGCCTGCGGCGAATGGACGTGGTTCAGCAAAGCCGGCAGCCTCACCAGAAGCTGTGGGCAAGCCTGCTCCCAAACCCCGCTCCAAGCCCAACGCCAGGGCTTCAGTCACTCCCGCGTCCGGCGCCGCCGCCAAGCCGGCTTCCGCTGCGGCGCAGGCGTCTGCCAACGGCGCGGCGGGCAAGCCGGCGGCTAAGCGCGCGGCCCCAGCCGCGCCTGCGCCCAGAGCCAGGACGGCGGCTGAGGCTGCGCCGGCGTCGGCCAAGGTTGCTGGCGGCAACGGCGCCAAGCCGGCCGCGGCCAATACCCGCGTACCCAAGGCCGAGACCGCCAAGAAGCCTGTCGCTGTCGCCGGCACGGCCAGGAAAGCGCCCGCGTCCGCCGGCGCATCCGTCAAGAGCGGCAAAGCGGTCAAGGCTGCGGCGGCCCCCCGGAAAGTTGCCGATCCGCAACCGGCCGCTGCGGTCAAGGCGCAGGCCAAGGGGGAAGGTGCGGCGACGAAGGCCAAGCCGGCTGACAAGGCCAAGGCCGGCAAGGCGGGCAAGCGGGAGAAAGTGGTGCGGGATTCCTTCTCCTTGCCCAAGCATGAGCATGCGCAACTCAAGCAGTTGCGGGCCGATCTGCTGAAGGCCGGCCGCGAGAGCACCAAGTCCGAATTGCTGCGCGCTGGCCTGAGCCTGCTGGCGACGCGCGGGAAGGGCGAACTGCTGGCGCTGCTGAATGCGCTGCCGGTGGTGCCCAAGGGCAAGAGCAAGAAGTAGGCAGCGCTGCAACTGCCACAGCGGTCGCTTTCCCGGCCGCTGCCTGGGGCGACCACGGCCGGATTAAGTATCGCCGGCGGTGGTCGCCCTTTCCTTTGCAGAACCCCCCGCCGTGACCGGAAGCCGCGCCATCATGATTCGACTCAACCTGGCTTCGCTGACCAGACAGCCCCTGCTGGACGAGGATGGTGTGGCGATGCCGCCGGCCTATGGCGGCAGGGAGTCGGCGCATATCGTCGATGGCATGGAACTGCTCGACGCGCTGGAGACGCCGGTGATGTTCACCGCCGATCCCGGCGCCCGCCTGCAGATGCTGCAGCAGCATGAGCACGCTCTGCAGAGCGTGCTGCCGCCGCTGCTGGACGCCGCGCGCGCCAGTTCCGCGGCCTCGGTGCTGGCAGCACGACGTGCGGCCGTGCTGGCGCAGCAACTGCTGCTTTGCCTGCACACCAGTTACAAGCGGGTGGCGGTGGACCTCGGCCGCGACGCGGGGCGCTTCTTCCGGCGCGGCCCGGTGCGCCAGGCGCTGACCGGTGCGCTGCTCAGCGCCTGGCGCCTGCAATGCGCCCATGCGCGCAGCTATAGCGCCCTGCCGGATGGCTTCTGGCGCGATTGCCACCAGCTTTTCGCCTGCATCGCCGAACAGGGGTGGGAGCGCTATCGCAAGCCGGACGGTGGTGGCAGCGACGGTGCGCGGCTGGGCGAGCTGTACCGCCGCATTCTGCTGCTGGGCATGAACGCGGCCAATCGGCTGGACCCGCAATGGATAGAGAACCTGATCGCGCTGGTGGAGCGCGAGGCGCCCGGCTTGCGCCTGCAGCGCATCCGCGACGTGCCGGACATCCCGGGTGCCTTCGTTTTCCGCGATGACGCCGATCTGCCGCCGCAGTTCGTGGACGAGTTGCCGGTCGGCGGAGCCGAAGCACGTTGGTGGCTGGTGGATCTGGCTCCGGTAAGCCGCGCCCTGAGCGAACGGATGGCGCAGCTGCAGAACGGCGAGTTCGCCTCGCCCCAGGAGTTGCAGCTGCTGTTGCGCTTGCAGCGGGAATGGCTGAATCCGCCGCGGCGGCGTCATCCGCGCCGGCGCCAGTTGCGCTTGATGCAGGTGGAGCTGAAGGTGGGCCTGGTGCATTGCTGGCGGGCGCTGCAGGCAGAGGCGGGTGAGGTCTCGCTGGCGTTCCACGGACTGCCGCTGGAGCTGGAGGGCGCCGGAGAAGATGAAACGCCGGCGGTGCTGCAGGTGTGCAACGAGAGCAGTTCTGGCGTGCAGCTGGAAGGCGAGGCTCCGCCGCAGCCGCTGCGCGCGGGCGAGCTGGTGATGCTGCGCGAAGTCGGCGGCGCCTGGCGGCCCGGGCTGGTGCGCTGGGTTGGCTTCTCCGGCGAGGGGCTGCAACTGCGTTGCGGCGTCGAGTTCGTCGGCGCGCAGGCGGAGGCGGTGAGGGTGATGCCGGTGATCTCGCATCCCAACGGCCGCTACCAGATGGCGCTGCGCCTGCGCCGTGGCCGGGTGCTGCTGATGCCGGGCCGCCATTTCCAGCCGCAGCGCGAGTTCCTGCTGGCCGATGGCCAGCGGCTGGTGAGCGTGCGCGCCCTGCGCCTGCTTGCCCAGGCGGTGCATTACCAGGTGTTCATGATCAAGCAGGGGGACGAGTTGCCATTGCCGGAGCCGCTGCCTGAGCCGGTCGGGCAGGAACGCTGACGGGGCCTGGCCGCTGCTCAATGGAAATCCCGGCTGCGGGTATCCAGCTGGCCGAGCAGGGCGGAGTGGTCCACCACCCGGTTGGCGATCAGCTGCACGACCTGCCCCTGCTTGCTGATCTGGCCATAGACGCCGAGCAGGCGGGCGCCGAGGATTTCCCGCCGCTGGCGCTCGATGAGCTCGGGATGGACGATGACGTTGATCAAGCCGGTCTCGTCCTCCAGCGTCACGAACAAGGTGCCCTTGGCGGTTCCCGGGCGTTGGCGGCAGGTGACGATGCCGGCGCCGCGCGCCAGCATGCGGTCCGGGCTGCCGGCGATGTCGCTGGCGCTGAGGAAGCGCTGGCGGCGCAGTGTCTCCCGCAGCAGGGCCAGCGGATGGCGGCCCAGGGTGAAGCCGAGGCGGGCATAGTCGGCCAGCAGTTCTTCCGCTTCCGTCGGCGCCGTCAGCGCGGTCTGGGCCTCGCGGCCGGGCGCCTGCGCCAGCAGGCCGGGCAGCGGGGCGCTGCCGGCAGCCTGCCACAAGGCCTGGCGGCGATGACCGGCCAGGCCGACGAAGGCGCCGCCGGCGGCGAGATGGCGCAGGTCCAGCGCCGTCAGCCGGGCGCGGATGGCGAGCTCGTCCACCGAGCTCGGCACGGCCTGGCGGCGGGCGGCGGCGATGCGCTGGCCGGCGTCCTCGCCCAGGCCGCGTATCTGCCGCAGGCCGAGGCGCACCGCCGGCTTGGCTGGCGCCGGCGCGGGCAGGGCTTCCAGCGTGGAGTCCCAGTCGCTGATGCGGACGTCCGGCGGCAGTACCTCGACGCCGTGGCGGCGGGCGTCCTGGATCAGCTGCGAGGGCGAGTAGAAGCCCATCGGCTGGCTGTTGAGCAGGCCACAGAGGAAGGCGGCCGGGTGGAAGCATTTCAGCCAGGCGGAGAAATAGACCAGGATGGCGAAGCTGGTGGCGTGGGACTCCGGGAAGCCGTAGCTGCCGAAGCCCTGGATCTGCTTGCACAGGCGTTCGGCGAATTCGGCCGAATAGCCGTTCTTGGCCATGCCCTGCATGAGCTTGATTTCGTAGCGCTTCAGGTCGCCCTTGCGGCGCCAGGCCGCCATGGAGCGGCGCAGGTCGTCGGCCTCGCCGCCGGTGAAGTCGCCGGCCACCATCGCTAGCTGCATGACTTGTTCCTGGAAGATGGGTACGCCATGGGTGCGTTCCAGCACCGGGCGGATTTTTTCCTTCAGGCCGGCCAGCGGGTCTTCTCCGCGCCTGATCCGGGCGCGCGCTTCCAAGTAGGGATGCACCATGCCGCCCTGGATGGGGCCGGGCCGCACGATGGCGACTTCCACCACCAGGTCGTAGAAGGCCCGCGGCAGCAGGCGCGGCAGCATGGTCATCTGGGCGCGGGATTCGACCTGGAAGACGCCGATGGCGTCGGCCTTGCAAAGCATGTCGTAGACCGCTGCCTCCTCCTTCGGAATGTCCGCCAGCGTCAGCCGCCGGCCTTCCCAGGCTGCCACCAGCTCCAGGCTGCGGCGCAGCGCGGTGAGCATGCCCAGCGCCAGCACGTCCACCTTGAGCAGGCCCAGGGTGTCGAGGTCCTCCTTGTCCCATTGGATCACCGTGCGCTCGGCCATGGTGGCGTTCTCGATCGGTACCAGTTCGTCCAGCCGGCCGCGGGCGATGACGAAGCCGCCCACATGCTGGGAGAGGTGGCGGGGGAAGCCGATCAGTTCGGTGGTGAGCGCGGCCAGCCTGTGCACCATCGGGCTGTCCGGGTCCAGGCCGGCGTCGCGCAGGCGCTCCGCCTGGATCTTGCTGCCGTCGAACCAGAAATGATCGCGGCACAGGCGCTCGAGCTGCGCCTCGCCGAAGCCCAGCGCGCGACCGACGTCGCGCAGTGCGCTGCGGGCGCGGTAGCTGATCACGGTGGCCGCCAGCGCGGCGCGCTCGCGGCCGTACTTGCGGTAGATGTACTGGATGACTTCTTCGCGGCGGTCGTGCTCGAAGTCGACGTCGATGTCCGGCGGCTCGTTGCGCTCGCGCGAGATGAAGCGTTCCAGCACCAGGTTGCCGGTTTCCGGCGATACCTCGGTGACGCCCAGTGCCCAGCACACCACCGAATTCGCCGCCGAGCCGCGCCCCTGGCAGAGGATGCCCTGGCTGCGGGCGTAGCGGACGATGTCATGCACCGTGAGGAAGTAAGCCTCGTAGCCCAGCTCCCGGATCAGCGCCAGCTCCTGCTCCACCTGCTTGCGGACGGTGGGCGGCGCGGGATCGGCCCCGGCCGGCGGCGGAGCGGGCGCGCCCGGCGCGGCGACCGCCGAGCGTTCGCCCATGGAGGGGTCGAGGAAGCGCCACGCCAGCCCGCCCTCGACCAGCCGGCGCAGCCAGGAGGCAGCGCTTTCCCCGGCGGGTACCAGCTCCTGCGGATACTCGTAGCGCAGTTCATCCAGCCTGAAGCGGCAGCGCCCGGCAATCACCAGTGTTTCCGCCAGCAGGGCGGCCGGGTAGCGCCGAGCCAACGTTGCCCGCTCATGCAGGCGGCGCTCGCCATTGGCGGCGAGCCGGTAGCCGGCCTCGGCCACCGGGACATGAAGGCGGATGGCGGCGAGCACATCCGCCAGCGGGCGGCGGGCGGCCGCGTGCATCAGCGCGCCGGTGGCGGCGACCGCCGGGATGCCGGCTTGCGCCGCCACCGCCTGCAGCAGCGCCAGCCGGGGCCGCTCATGCCCGTCCAGCGGCAGGTCCACCGCCAGCCAGCTGGCATCGGGAAAACGGTCGTGTGTCCACCGGCAGGCTTCCACCAACTGCCCGGCGTCCGGTACGCCCGGTGGCGCCAGTACCAGCGCGAGGCAGCCGGGCAGGCCACGAGCGAGGTCTTCCCGGCGCAGGCTATAACTGCCTTTCTCCGCCGCCCGCCGGCCGCGGCTGATCAGGCGGGAGAGGGCGCCATAGCCCTGGCGGTCGGTGGCCAGTAGTACCAGGCGGAGGCCGTCATCCAGCGCAATCTCGCTGCCGACGATGAGTTGCAGCGGCAGTTGATGGCTGTGGATTTCCCGGTAGGCCCGTACCACGCCGGCCAGCGAGCATTCGTCGGTGATCGCCAGCGCGCGATAACCATGGGCGGCCGCCTGCTGCGCCAGCTCTTCCGGATGGGAGGCGCCGCGCTGGAAGCTGAAGTTGGAGAGGCAGTGGAGTTCGGCGTAATCGACCATGGCGGCGATAACTGTATACCTGTACAGTTATCGCCGCCACAGCGGGGGAACGTGTGAAACGGTCGTGGAAGTTGTCCCCGCCCATCGTGGGTGAAGCTGTGGAAAACCTGTGGCGAGGTGCTTCAAGAGGCTGTTTATAAAGGGTTCCCTGGCGTTGACTAAAAAATGGGCACGGACCGGGAAAGGCTTCTCGGTACGCTGAGAGTGCTGCGGTGTGCCCGCTTTTCCCCAGCCGCCGTGGATGGCCCTGTGGATAAGGTGTGGGGGAAGCAGCTATCGCCTTGAGCGCAAAGGCGGGGTGCGGGCTGCCCTAAAATCGGGCAGCGGTTTGAGGCGGCGGCTGCGGAGCGCCTAGAATCGCGGTCTTTGCCCACAGGTCCTGGTCCATGAGCGCTGCTGTCCCGATCCGCTACGTCATTCGCCCGGCCCGCCCCGAGGCCCATCTGTTCGAAGTGAGCTGCACGGTGGCGCAGCCGGATGCCGCCGGCCAGCGCTTCAGCCTGCCGGCCTGGATTCCGGGCAGCTACATGATCCGCGAGTTCGCCCGCAACATCGTCAGCCTGCGCGCCGAGGCCGGCGGCAAGCCGGTGAAGCTGGAAAAGCTGGACAAGCACAGCTGGCGTGCGGCCCCGGTGGCGGCCGGCAAGGCGCTGACCTTGCACTACGAGGTCTATGCCTGGGATCTCTCGGTGCGCGCCGCCCACCTCGACCAGACCCACGGTTTCTTCAACGGCACCAGTGTTTTCCTGGCAGTGGAAGGGCAGGTGGATGCACCCTGCCTGGTGGACATCCAGCCGCCTCCGGCCACCGCCGCCAAGGGCTGGAAGGTGGCGACCGCGCTGCCGCGTGCCGCCGGCGAACGCGGTGCCGCCAAGGCCTACGGTTTCGGCCTCTACCGCGCGGCGAACTACGACGAGCTGATCGACCACCCGGTGGAAATGGGCCGCTACACGCTTGCCCACTTCGAGGCCGGCGGCGTGCGCCATGACATCGTGCTCACCGGCCGCCACGACTGCGACACCGCGCGCCTCGCCCGGGACCTCGAGCGCGTCTGCAACTGGCAGATCGAACTTTTCGGCGCGCCGACGCCGATGGACTACTACGCCTTCCTCACCCTCATCGTCGGCGATGGCTACGGCGGCCTGGAGCACCGCGCCTCCACCGCGCTGATCGCCAGCCGGGGCGATCTGCCCTGGCCCGGCATGAAGGGCCTGCCGGACGGCTACAAAACCTTCCTCGGCTTGTGCAGTCACGAGTACTTCCACACCTGGAACGTCAAGCGCATCAAGCCCGCCGCCTTCACGCCCTACGATCTGGCGCAGGAGAACTACACCCGCCTGCTGTGGGCCTTCGAGGGCTTCACCTCCTATTACGACGACCTCGCCCTGGTGCGCAGTGGCGTGCTGCCGGCGGAGGACTACCTCGGCCTGCTGGGCAAGACGGTGTCCGCCGTGCTGCGCGGCTCGGGCCGCCTGAAACAGAGCGTGGCCGAATCCTCCTTCGACGCCTGGACCAAGTATTACCGCCAGGACGAGAACGCCCCCAACGCCATCGTCAGCTACTACGCCAAGGGCTCGCTGATCGCGCTGGCGCTGGACCTGCAGTTGCGCGAGGCGAGCGCCGGCAAGCGCAGCCTGGACGATGTGATGCGCCTGCTGTGGCAGCGCCATGGCCGCACTGGCGCAGGGGTGGCCGAGGACGGCATCTACGCCGCGGTCGCCGAGATCGGCGGCGATGCGCTGGCCGCCTGGCTGCGCAAGACGGTGGAAGGCACCGACGACCTGCCGCTCGCCCGCCTGCTGAAGGGCTTCGGCGTGGGCTACAAGGCCGAGGCCGCTTCCGCCGCGCCAGTGCTGGGCGCCAAGCTGGCAGGCAGCGGCGAGGTGAAGCTGGCGAACGTCTACGACGGCGGCGCGGCCCAAGCGGCCGGGCTGTCGGCGGGCGACGTGCTGGTCGCGGTGGATGGCCTGAAGGCCGGCAGCGTGGCGGCGGTGGAGGCCATGCTGGCCCGCCGCCAGCCGGGCGAGCGCGTCGAGCTCCACGCCTTCCGCCGCGACGAGCTGATGCGCTTCGAGTTGACGCTGGCCGCCGCGCCGGCCGAGAGCATCAAGCTCACCCTCGCGGACAAGCCCACGCCGGCCGCGCGCCGCCTGCGCAAGGGCTGGCTGGGCGCCTGAGTCCGATACCGCCCAACAGGTTTTGATTCGATCTTTCGATACCCAGGAGCTTCCCGATGAGCGACATCCGCATCTACCACAACCCCCGCTGCGGCAAGAGCCGCTCCGCTTGCGCGCTCTTGGCGGAAAAGGGCGTCACGCCCGAGGTCGTCGAGTACCTGAAGACGCCGCCAAGCAAGGAAGAGCTGCGCGGCCTGCTGGCCAAACTGGGCATGAAGCCGGAGGCGCTGCTGCGCAAGGGTGAGGACGTGTTCAAGGAGCACTACGCCGGCAAGCAGCTGGACGACGACGGCTGGCTGGACGCCATGGTCGCCCATCCCATCCTGATCGAGCGCCCCATCATCGTCCGCGGCGACAAGGCGGTGGTCGGCCGGCCGCCGGAGCGGGTGAACGAACTGTTCTGAGGTTCGTGCTGGCCGGCGCCCGCCGCCCGCGGCGGGCTGCCGGGCATTCAGGTGGCGGCGCGACCCAGCCGGCGGGTTACCTGCCGCAGCAAGGCGCCGAACAGCAGGGAGGCGAGCAGGGTCGCCAGCACGCCGGCCTCCCAGAAGCCGGCCACGCTGGGCGCCGCCACCCGCCAGGGCGCGTGGAAGCTCAGCCAGTAGCCGCAGCCCAGGCCCACGCCCCAGAAGCACAGCGTGTGCAGCAGCATGGGCGCGAAGGTGATCTTGTAGCCGCGCAGGGCGTGGGAGGCCACCGTCTGTACCGCGTCGAAGAGCTGGTAGACGCAGATGAACACGATCAGCCCCAGCGCCACCGCCCGCACGCCTTCATCCGCCGAAGACAGCGCGACCACCGGCGCCCGCGCCAGCCACAGCAGCAGGCCGATGCCGCCCGCCAGGCCGGCGGTGATCAGCAGCGCCACCCGTATCGTCGCCCGCGCCCGGGCCCAGTCGCCGGCGCCTGCCGCCTGGCCCACCAGTACCAGCGTGGCGATGGACATCGACAGCGGCAGCATGTAGATCAGCGCCGCCAGGTTGGCGACGATGCGGTGGCCGGCTACCGCCTCCGCGCCCAGCCGGGCGACGAAGAGTGCGATCAGGGTGAAGGAGGTGATCTCGATGAAGGTGGAAAAACCCATCGGCACGCCCAGCCGCAACAGCGCGCCCAGCGCCCGCAGCCGCGGCGGCTGCCAGGCGGTGAAGATGCGGTAGCGTTGGTAGGCCGGGTTGCGGACGAGGTAGGTGGCGCCGCACAGCAGCGCCAGCCAGCAGACGACGGCGGTGGACAGCCCGCAGCCGGCGGCGCCCAGCGGCGCGAAGCCGAGGTGGCCGTGGGTCAGTGCCCAGGCCAGCGGCACATGGCTGGTGGTGGTGACGAAGCTGATCGTCATCAGTACCCGCGGCCGGCCCACCGCGTTGTTGAAGGCGTAGAAGGTGCGGTAGAGCAGCACCGCCGGCAGGCCGATGGCGGTCGCCATCATGTAGTCCGCCGCCTTCTCCGCCACCTCCGCCGGCACCCGCGCGAGTTCCAGCAGCATGCCCGGCTGCGCCAGCATCAGCGTGCCGGGCAGCGCCAGCATGGCGGCCAGCCAGAAACCCTGTTGCAGCGCCGGGCCGATCTCCTCCAGGCGGCCGGCGCCGTAATGGTGGGCGATGGTGGGCGCCACCGCCTGCAGGATGCCGACCAGCAACATCACCACCGAGACATAAAGCCCGCCGCCCACCGCCACCGCCGCCAGATCGGCGGTGCCGTAGGCGCCGGCGATCAGCGTGTCCGCCACCATCATGCCGATGGAGAGCACTTGGGCGACCAGCACCGGCCAGGCGTGGTGGAGCAGCCGCCGGGCAACGGTGGAGAAGGATTCGGGAGCGGACATCGGGGCGCGGCAACCGGCGGAGCTCAGCCCTTGCGCTGCAGCTTCGACCGCCAGTAGCGCCAGGCGAGGAAGCTGAAGAAGCCGGTGGCGAGGATGAGGAAGCCTATGCCCTGCCAGTAGGGAATCGGATCGGTGGCGAGGAAGTAGTCGCGCGAGGGGCTGGGGAAATGCACCCGGCCCCTCAGCAGCGAATCGACGATGGTCGCCAGCGTGGCTGCCGCCGGCAGGAACCAGATCAGGAAGCCGAGGCCGACGATGAACTTGTCCAGCACCGGCGTGCGCTTGTCGCGCGCCTGATAGACGCTCTCCACGCCGCACCACAGCGCGACCAGGAAGCCGATCAGGCACAGCAGGGGCGCGATGGCGAGCGCGGCGCCGAAGGCGGTGGCTGCACCCATGAAGGTGGCGCCTTCCAGCGGCATGATGCCGGCCCACAGCACTTCGGCCGAGCGGAACAGCCAGATCGACAGCGGCAGGGCGATCACGAACAGCAGCAGGGCATTGCGGGCACGGCGCCGGCTGGCATCGCCGGGGAGGCGGGCGGGGGCGGACGGAGAAGCGGTGGGCCTGAGGTCGGTCGCACGGGGAGGAAAGGAGG
>NZ_WUEI01000330.1 GCF_012911025.1 Azoarcus sp. TTM-91
GAGTGCCGTGACCACATCGAGGATCTGGTCGGCCGGGCGCTGGAGGACGATGGCGGCGAGGCCGTGCTGGCCCCGCATGGCGACGCCCTGCTCGCCCGCCTGCAAGTGGCGCTGGGCGAGGCCGCCGCGGGCGAGGCCGCCGCGGGCGTGGCCGCCGGCGAGCCTGCCGCGGCTTGCGCAGCGGCCTCCCCGCCGGTTCCGGCCGAGGCCATGCTGGAGCGGGTGCAGGCGGACACCTGGCACTTGTCGCTGCGCTTTGCGCCCGGCGTGCTGCGC
>NZ_WUEI01000331.1 GCF_012911025.1 Azoarcus sp. TTM-91
GGCGATGGATGCGCACTTGCGTGCGCTGTGCGAGGAGGGCCACGACGTCGAGCGGCTGCATGCGCTGTTCCGCGCCGCGCATACGATCAAGGGCTCGGCCGGCATGTTCGGCCTGGAGGCGGTCGTCCTGCGCGACGGCGCGCTCGAGCCCGCCCCCAGCCTGCTCGAGCTGTTGCTCGAGTGCCGTGACCACATCGAGGATCTGGTCGGCCGGGCGCTGGAGGACGATGGCGGCGAGGCCGTGCTGGCCCCG
>NZ_WUEI01000332.1 GCF_012911025.1 Azoarcus sp. TTM-91
GAGTGCCGTGACCACATCGAGGATCTGGTCGGCCGGGCGCTGGAGGACGATGGCGGCGAGGCCGTGCTGGCCCCGCATGGCGACGCCCTGCTCGCCCGCCTGCAAGTGGCGCTGGGCGAGGCCGCCGGCGAGCCTGCCGCGGCTTGCGCAGCGGCCTCCCCGCCGGTTCCGGCCGAGGCCATGCTGGAGCGGGTGCAGGCGGACACCTGGCACTTGTCGCTGCGCTTTGCGCCCGGCGTGCTGCGC
>NZ_WUEI01000333.1 GCF_012911025.1 Azoarcus sp. TTM-91
ACAACGCCAACAACAGCGCGACTGCGACTGACTCGGACAGCTTCGACCTGCAGCCCACCGTCACGGTCGATCTCGAACTGGGCGCCGACGGCAGCAGCCCGACGCTGACTGGCACCTCGACCAACGCTACCAGCGTCGAAGTCACCATCACCGGCACCGACGGCTCGACCCAGACCGCCACCGCCACGCTGAACCCGGATG
>NZ_WUEI01000033.1 GCF_012911025.1 Azoarcus sp. TTM-91
GGCTGGGGCTGGGGGCGGTGGTGCTGGCGATCACCGGCGGCGAGGCGCTGTATGCGGACATGGGCCACTTCGGCCGGCGCCCCATCAAGTACGCCTGGTTCCTGGTGGTCTTCCCGGCGCTCTACCTCAACTACCTCGGCCAGGGCGCGCTGATCCTGGATCACCCGGACAACGTCCGCAACCCCTTCTACCTGCTGGTGCCCGAGCCGCTGCTTTACCCGATGGTGGCGATGGCAACGATGGCAACCATCATCGCCAGCCAGGCGGTCATCTCGGGCGCCTTCTCGCTCACCCGCCAGGCCATACAGCTGGGCTACGCGCCGCGCATGCAGACGGTGCATACCTCGGAGCGGGAGATCGGCCAGATCTACGTGCCGGGCATCAACTGGATGCTGCTGGGCGCGGTGATCGCGCTGGTGGTGGGCTTCCATTCCTCCAGTGCGCTGGCTTCCGCCTACGGCATCGCGGTGACGCTGACGATGATGATAGATACCGTGCTCGCCGGCGTGGTGGTGCTCTACCTGTGGAAGTGGGGTCGGGCGCGGACTTTCCTGTTCCTGCTGGTGTTCCTGACGGTGGACCTCGCCTTCTTCTCTGCCACCACGGTGAAGATCCTGGCTGGCGGCTGGTTCCCGCTGCTGGTGGGCGCGGCCATCTTCACGCTGCTGACGACCTGGAAGCGCGGCCGCGAACTGCTCAACGAGCGCATCCGCGCCGATACCATGCCGCTCGACGGTTTCATCCAGTCCCTCTTCCACAGTCCGCCGCCCAGGGTGGAAGGCACCGCGGTGTTCATGACCACCTGGCTGGAGGGTGTGCCGCGCGCCTTGCTGCACAACCTCATCCACAACAAGGTGCTGCACGAGCGGGTAGTGCTGCTGACGGTGGAGACGGCCGATGTGCCCTATGTGCCGGAAAACCAGCGCATCACGCTGGAGGAACTGGACTACGGCTTCTACCGCTTGAAGGTGAAGTACGGCTTCAAGGACGATCCCGACATCCCCGCCGCGCTGGCCTCCTGCGCGGAGCAAGGGCAGCGCTTCGACATGATGGCCACCTCCTTTTTCCTCGGCAGGGAGACGCTGGTGTCCCGTATTGGCTCCGGCATGCCGAGCTGGCGGGAGAAGCTCTTCATCCTGATGTTCCGCAACGCCGGCAGCGCGGCGGACTACTTCCGCATTCCGCCCAACCGGGTGGTGGAGCTGGGCACCCAGGTGGAGTTGTAGCGCAGCCGCCGCAGCCGGCCGGCTGCGGGCGGGCTCAGGCCTGGTGCCCCTGCCAGGCGGCCTCGATGCGGCTGCGTGCGGACAGCATGGCCGCCACGCATTCCGCGTCCAGCTTGGTGCCGGCGAGGGACTTGATCTCGTCGAAAGCCTGGCTGGGCGTCCACGAGGGCTTGTAGGGGCGGGCGCCGGTGAGGGCGTCGAAGATGTCGGCGGTGCTCACCACCCGGGTGCTGAGCGGAATTTCGTCCGCCATGCGGCCGTCCGGGTAGCCACTGCCGTCCAGGTATTCGTGGTGCCAGGAAACGACGTCGTGCAGGGTACGTATGCCCGGCGTGTCCTGCAGGGCGAAGCCCTCGATCAGGCGGTCCACCAGCTCGCGCCCCTTCACCACGTGCTCCTTCATCTTCTCCCATTCGAAGCGCTCCAGCCGGCCGGGCTTGAGCAGGATCTCGTCCGGAATGCCGACCTTGCCGATGTCGTGCAGCGGCCCGAACAGCGCCAGTTCGTCGGCGAAGCCCTCCGGCAGGCCGTGGGCCTGGGTGAGCTCGTCCGCGATGATGCGCACGTAGTCGCGCAGCCGCAGCTGGTGCATGCCGGTTTCCTCGTCGCGCATCAGCGTGAGGTCGTGGGCGAAGCGGGTGGTGTCTATCAGCGTGCGGATGGACTCGATGCCGCGCGCCACCAGGCCGGCGGCCAGCGGGCCCCAGGCGGTCAATTCCCGGATCAGGCGGGCAGGGGCGGCCAAGCTGCGGCTGGATTCGAACACCAGGAAGCCGAAGAAGCCCCGCTGGTGACGTATCGGCAGGATCAGCAGCGGACACAGGTTGCCGTCGCCCGCCCATGCCAGGGCCGGATCCGGGCGGACGAAGGTGGTCTGTGCCCGGCCGGTGGCGCCGCAGCGTGACAGCGAAGGGTTGAGCGGAAGTTCGGAGAAGGGCGCCGGGCAGGGCAGCACCCGGCCGTCGCAGTCCGCCCAGTAGGTGAGGGAGGCGCCGTCATCCGACAGCAGGAAGGCACCGATGCGGCCGATGTCGTGATGCACGCCGGCGACGTGATTGCGCACTTCCTGCAGCACGTCCGGCAGCGAGCCGGCGAGGTAGGCATCCGCAGTGGCGACGTCGAAAGGGTGGGCGAAGCCGGGCGGGAGCAGCGACATGGCGGCCTCCAGGCTGGTTGGGGTCAGGGTGTGACCGGCAGCCGCCGGTCGAATTCCCGTGCTGCTTGCTTCCCGCGCGCGTCGCGGCACACTGGCCGCGCTGTCTTCGGTGGTGTCAGCCGCAGACTGCGGCCAGCATCTCCTGTTTGCTGTCGCGGGCGGCGTCCAGCAGGGCGTCGAACTTTTCTTTTTCGATGCCGGCGATGCAACTGTTCAGCAGTTCAGGCCTGCCTTTGACGCCCAGCAGGGTTTCGAACGGGTTGGGCGTCTCAGCCGCCAGACTGGCGACGAAGACCAGATCGCGCAGGTTGGCGGGTGGCCAGGAGCCGCCGTAGGGGTCTTCGTACTGGAAGGTGTCCAGGATGTCTTCCGGCAGTTCGAAAGCTTCGAGCACCGCGCGGCCCACCGGCTCGTTCCACAGGGCGACGAACTCGGCGAAGCGGTTCATGTTCTCTTCCAGGGCCGGATAGGCGGAGGCGCGGGAGAGCAGGAAAAACTGGCCGAGGTCCACCATCATGCCGGCCAGCAGCGCGGTGTCCGGGTTCATGGTGCGCAGGTGGCGGGCAAAGGCATAGGACCAGGAGGCTACGTCCACCGAGTGCATCCACAGGCCGGAGGCGATGAGGCGCATGTTCTTGGAGCGGTGATCCTGCGCCAGCTGCTCGGCGGCCACGGCGAAAGCGAGGCAGCGCAGGGAGGCGAGGCCGATGCGCTTCACCGCATCGTTCACGCTGGTGATCTGGGCGCTGTAGGGATTGAGCAGCACCGCGTTGGCCATCCGCACCGTCTTTGCGCTGAGTACCGGCTCGGCACGCACCAGCGCGGCGATGTCGTCCAGCGAGGCGCCCGGGTTGTCGGCGAGGCGCTTGATCCGCAGGGAAACGTCCAGCGAGGTGGGAAAGTTGAGCCGGCCTTCCTGCAGCTCTTCCTCGATCTGGTCCGAGAATGCCTTGGCCTGGGAGTCGAAATCTTGCATCGCCATGCTCTTCGAGTGGTGGGCGGGAGCGAGTGTAGCTCGCTTGGGAAGTATAGGTGTAGCCCGGCCCGGCGTCAGAGCCGGGAAAAGCGGTGCCGGGCCATAGGCGGGGCTCAGGGCTGGCGCATGACGGCGCGGCCGTCCTCCAGCCGTTCGACCTGGGCCAGCGTAGCCACCGGCACGGCCAGCGCATCGATCAGCGCGCGGCCCGGCATGAAGCACTTCTCGACGATGAAGCCGGCGGCCATCACCTGGGCGCCGGCTTCGCGCGCCATCTCCACCAGCGCTACCGCGGTGCGGCCATTGGCGAGGAAGTCATCCACGATGGCGACCCGCGCGCCGGTGGCGATGTAGCGCTGCGACAGCACCAGCTTGATGTCTCCGCCCTTGGTTGGGGAGGGGATGATGCGCGACAGGAAGGGTGACTCCACCTCCGGCGAATACTTCTTCGCATACACCAGCGGCACGTTCAGGGCCTGGGCCACCACCAGCGCCGGCGCGATGCCGCTGGCCTCGGCGGTGAGGATGATGTTCGGCTGGCTGGCCGAGATGCGCCTCGCCATCTCCCGGCCCAGCTCGAGGATGAAGGCCGGCTCGATGCGGTGGTTGAGGAAGTGGTCGATGCGCAGGATGCGGTCGCCGATGACGGTGGCTTCGTTCTCGATGCGGCGCACCAGCGGGCCGTAGGCGGCGGCAAGTTCGGTGGAGTTCATTCTCGGATCCTGGAAACGCAACCGCCCCGAAAGCCGGGGCGGGAGAGGGGCGCATTTTAGCGCAGCGGCGGGGCCTTGGGCGGACGCTGGCGGCGCCGCCGCCAGGCCCGGATCAGCCAGGCCCGCCAAGCGCCGCGCACGCCGAAATAGCCGATTACCGCCAGCATGGCGCCAAGCAGCACGAGGCCCAGGGCCAGCGGTTTTCCCAGTGCGCTCATCCAGTCGATCAGGGCGCTGGCCCAGTCGATCATGCCCAT
Organism: Azoarcus sp. TTM-91; assembly: GCF_012911025.1. Taxonomy (GTDB): domain Bacteria; phylum Pseudomonadota; class Gammaproteobacteria; order Burkholderiales; family Rhodocyclaceae; genus Azoarcus. The sequence goes on from NZ_WUEI01000033.1 coordinate 4,329, forward strand.
GCCGTTGGGCTCCGGCGGCGCGGTGACGCCACCGCTGTCCGCGCCCAGTACCCAGGCGCCCAGCAGATAGGCGAGGAGATAGAGCGGCACGATGGTCAGCGGGTTGGTGTAAAGCGTGGTCAGCAGCGCCAGCGGCAGGTTCACGCGGAACAGCACGCAGCACACCGCGGCCCCGGGCATCTGCAGCGGGCCGGGGATGAGACCGCAGAACAGCCCGACCGCCACCGCGCCGGCGGCGGAGTGGCGGTTCAGATGCCACAGCCGGGGGTGCAGCAAGGTATTGGCGAAGGGCCGCAACCAGCGATTGTCGCGGATGCTGCCGTGATCGGGGAGGAAGCGCTTGAGTGATTTACGCATGGCGAGGTCCGGCCAGGATTTTAGTCGAGCTTCCGCCGGGCGTGCTTTCACCGCAGGCCCGGCTTGCCTGGCCGCAGCAGCGGCGTTCATGATGATGTTCTATGCGAATGGCGATTCTCCTTTTTGCGGCCGGGGTCTGCGGTCTGCAGTCTCTGTCGGCGCTGCCTCCGGCCGCGGTGCTGGCGGGCTGCGCTGGGCTTTCGACCGCAGCGGCCGTGGCCGCGTTTCACCAGCGTCGGCGTTCGCCTGTCACCGCGAGCTTGCTGCTGGGCGTGGCGGCGATCTGCAGCGGCTTCCTGTGGGCCGCGTGGCGGGCGGAAATCCGCCTCGCGGATGAGCTGCCGGCGGCCTGGGAGGGGCGGGACGTGGTGCTGCGCGGGCGGGTAGCCGATCTGCCGCAGCAGCTGGAAGAGGGCGTGCGTTTCGGCTTCCGGGTGGAGGCGGTGGTGCCGGCGCAGGCGGGCGCGACGCCGCAGGTGCCGGAGGACATCCAGCTCTCCTGGTACCACCCGCGGCCACGTTCCACCGCGGCCGCAGCCGAGGTGGTGGCCACCGGCGCCGGCCAGGAGGGCGAAGACCGGGAGGCGGAGGCCATGCCCTCACGCGCCGGCGAGCTGTGGCAACTGAGAGTGCGGCTCAAACGTCCCCACGGCTTCGTCAATCCCAATGGGTTCGACTACGAAGCCTGGCTGCTGCAGCGGGGCACTCGCGCCACCGGCTATGTGCGCAGTTCCGCCGACAACCGCTTGCTGGCCCCGGATGGCGGCGGCTTCCTGGCCTGGGTGCATGGTCTGCGCGGCACGGTGCGCGACCGCTTCCTCGCCGCCTTGCCGGATGCGCCCTACGCCGGCGTACTGGTGGCGCTGGTGGTGGGCGACCAGCGCGCGATTCCGAATGGTGAATGACAATAAAGTTCTGTTCTGACGGACCTTTGATTTCAAAGGATTTTTCGAAAATGCGAAAAAATCCATGCCATTAAAGTTCTGGTCCAGATTTGCACCTATGTTTCAGCGCATGACATTAAAGTTTTGGTCTGATCCGACTACCCCGCAGCGCCAGATGTACGTTTGACGTACATCGTCACAAATTGTAAGCTTGCAAATAATGCTGATTGCAAGAAACCAAAGTTCAGCTTGCACGGGACCTATGTGAATACTGCGGTTTGTCATCCTGGTGTGGTGCTAGCCCGGCAGCTTGAAGCCACAGGCGTTTCGCCGACCGAGTTGGCTCGTCAGCTTGATGTTCCGGCAAATCGATTCACTCAGATCATCAACGGAAAACGGCGGATTACCGGTGACTCAGCCTTGAGACTTGCTCATTGGTTCGGAACGGAACCAGCGTTCTGGCTGAATCTGCAAACCAAGTACGACTTGGAACTTGCCGAAACCGAAGTGGGAGCTGCGATTAGCTCGCTACCGAGGGGTCCGGCCCTCCGGGACCAAAGGAAATAAAAATAACTGTGGGCAGTAAGGGGACGGATGACATGGTAGGGATTGTTGCATGACTGCGGATTGGAGCGAAATCGCCGTGCCAGCGGCATCGACGTCCGTCACCGCAGCGGTCGTTGCACAAGGACCAGTTATTCCACCACAGCAACAGCTACTCCTGTACTCGCCTGATCAATGGGAAGACTTCGTTCAGGAGTGGGCTCATTACTGCCTGAAGAAACAATACAGCCAAGTTCAGCGCTTTACCGGTTCTGGCGATCGCGGTATCGATATCGCCGGTTTCACAGACGACAAGAAGCTGCAAGGAGTTTGGGACAACTATCAGTGCAAGCACTACGATAACGCGCTACGCCCGACTAATGTCTGGGTCGAAATTGGGAAGATGATTTGGTACTCGTACCAGAAAGAGTACACACCTCCTCGACGCTACTACTTTGTCGCACCCAAGGGCGCCGGCACATCCTTGACAGCTCTCTTGGCCGATGCGGCGAAGCTGCGCGAAGAGTTGATTGCCAACTGGGAGAAGTATGTTCAGAAAGCGATCACTAAATCGCAAGAGATCCCGCTGGACGCGCCACTTCTTGCGTACGTGAACGCCTTTGACTTCTCGATTTTCGATGCAAAAACATCGATGCAGTTGGTGGCGGATCATCGAACTTCACCCGCTCATGCGGCGCGCTTTGGCGGAGGCTTAAAACCACGTCCAGAAGCGGCCAAACCGCCTGCGGCGATTGCCACTGAAGAAAGCAGATACGTCACCCATCTGCTTGGCGCCTATGCAGACCATCTCAAAAAACCTGTTGGCAGCCCAGATGATTTGGCTACGACCACGAGATTGAAAGATCACTTTCATCGCCAGCGAGAAGCGTTTTACCACGCTGAAGCACTGCGGTTGTTTGCTCGTGATTCGGTGCCTGAGGGTGTCTTCGAATCACTTCAGGAAGATATATATGATGGCGTGGTTGATGTGCACGACGCCGGGCATCCTGATGGATATGTCCGAGTCTGCGCTGTGACCAAGGCAGCACGTGATCTTCAAATCACCGCAAATGCCCTAATTTCCTGTGTCAAGCCAAAGGACCGCGACGGCATCTGCCATCAGCTCGCAAATGAGGATCGCCTGAATTGGACCCAATCATGAAGCAATCTGGGCACCCCGCGACCTTCAATAGCCCCCTCGAGGCCGGCATGAGAGCAGTGGCACTACTGGGTGCATCGTTTCCGCAAACCTACGACTTACAACGGCTGGTGGCGTTCGACTTCCTCCTCGTTCACACCGGGGATGTTGGTGGGCCCGATAGCCTTCATCCGCCTACGCCGTATCGCTCGGCAGAGTTGCTGGTGCGGCGAAAGCTGGTGGAGGACGCGCTGCTATTGATGATGACGCGTGACCTTGTCCAAAGGGAGGTCACCCCAGATGGCATCAAGTACGGCGCCGGAGAAAACGCTGCAACGTTCTTGGCTTCATTATCTACGAACTATTTTTTGGCAATGAAAGAGCGCGCATCCTGGCTTGTCGAGACCTTCGGTCATCATTCAGATCAAGAGTTTCGCGCGGTGCTTCGCCAATTCTTCGATGACTGGGTTGAAGAGTTTCAAAGCATTGAACGCAGCATGGGAGGCGCGTGATGACCACGCCAATCAAAGGTTTCCGATTACGCTTTCTCGGCTATTTCGGCCCACAGAAAGAACCTGCCACGGTTACGTTTGGCCCAAGCTTGAATGTTCTCTATGGCGCATCGGATACCGGTAAATCCTTCATTGTAGAAACCGTCGACTTCATGTTGGGTGGAAAGCCGCCTTTGCGTGAAATCACCGAGCGCCTTGGATATGACCGCATTCTTCTAGGGATTGAAACCCTAGCGGGAGAGCTGTTCACCATTCATCGCAGCACGGACGGTGGCAGTTTCATGCTGTATGAGGGTTTGCACGAGCAGCCGCCCGAGGGAGACGTAGAAGCTAAAACCCTCTCTGAAATCCATAGCGACCGCAACGAGGCGAACCTTTCATCGTTCCTGCTTGAGCTGTCTGGTCTCTCTGGAAAACGGGTTCGGAAGAACGCGCGTGGTGAAACCAACAGCCTCAGCTTTCGAAATATTGCACGCCTGCTGATCGTCACTGAGACTGAGATTACCCAGCAGCGGTCGCCTTTGTTGGACGGGAATTACACAGCGGATACAGCGAACACCTCGACGTTCAAGCTCCTGCTGACGGGTGTTGACGATTCCGCGTTGGTGAGTACTGCCGCTCGCGAACCGGAAGAGTTATCGCGGGAGGCGCAGCTTCAACTCCTGGATCAGCTGTTAGATGACTACAAGGACCGACTCAAGGAAATAGCCAAGCATCCGAATGAGCTTGAAGCGCAGCTGAAGAAGATTGAGGACTCACTCAATCAGCATGCAGCGCAGTTGAATGCCACCGAAGCCTCGTTTCAGGAGAAGGCGGCGCGTCGTCGCGAATTGCGCAAAAAGCTAGAGGAAGGTCGAGACCGTCGAAGCGACATCGCCGGTTTGCTGGAAAGGTTCAGCCTTCTCGATCAGCATTACGCCTCTGATATCGAGAGGTTGCGAGCCATTGAAGAAGGCGGAACATTGTTCGGCGTCCTTGGTAAGGCCGCTTGCCCCTTGTGTGGGTCAGACCCAGCGCATCATCAAAATGGCGATGTTTGCGAAGGAAATACCGATGCTGTTGTTGAAGCGGCTAGGAAGGAGATCGGCAAGATTGAAATACTCCGCAGTGAGCTTGCTGTTACGGTTCGCGAGCTGACCCGCGAGGGCGCAAGCTTCGATCGCAGGATGCCAACGGTAGTGGAAGAGCTAGAGGAGTTGTCTGGTTCGGTTGATAGCCTGATAGTGCCGAAGCTTGCCAAGCTGAGAGCTTCATACTCGGAGCTTAACGACAAGCGGGCACAGGTGCGCGAAGCATTGGGACTCTATGCGACGGTTCAGGACATGGAGCGCAGACGTGCTGATCTTGAAAAGGCTCAGGATGCTACCGCTAAGCCGCAGACCGTCACGAGCGCTGTCCCGACTGCGGCTGCCGATGCATTTGCTCAAAGTGTGGAAACCATTCTCACCGATTGGCACTTCCCAGAGGCTGGTCGAGTCCATTTTGACCCCAATACCCGCGACCTAGTCATTGCTGGTAAGCCAAGGGGAGCTCGCGGAAAAGGCCTACGGGCGATTACACATGCCGCCTTTACCCTTGGCCTGCTCGCCCATTGTCGAGCAAGCAGCACACCACATCCGGGGTTTGTCATTCTTGATTCACCGCTGCTCGCCTATCGTGAGCCTGACGGGACAGAGGATGATTTGCGCGGCACTGACCTGAAGGAGCAGTTCTACAGCTATTTGCAAGGTCTACCGGAGGACCGGCAGGTTATTGTCGTAGAGAACACAGATCCTCCTGAGGCCATCAAGGCCCTTGAGCTAGTCGAGATGTTCAGCAAGAATCCGCACAGTGGACGGTATGGATTGTTTCCTTACGTTCCGAGTTCGGAGGCGGATGACGAAGGATGACGCAAAGCCCAAGGAACCGGGCAGTACTGACTTCAGCCAACCCAGGCGGTTGCGACTAGCAGCGGCCTGGAAGCACATCAGCGGCTTCAGGCTTCCGTGGACACAGGACATCACCACACGATTAACCCTTTGAGCCTGTCATGAGCTTGCAGGGATACCCAGGTCAGTACTTTCAACTTAGTCGACAGGCTCAAATCGATACGGAACATCATGCCGAGCCGCTAAACGAGCTAGCATCCCCGCTATCGGTGAGGACGGACAAATTACAAGCTCGACCTTTCGGCCTCGGATTGTCCGCATGGCTCATTCCCAGGCTTTTATCTCTAGGCTCAAGCGCCTATTCAATTGCCGTTTGCGTTTCCTAGTATTCATAAAGCCTTCTGTAAATTTTGAGATGCGATGGAGCCGTTGCTTGCCCTGAGAAATCCGACTCTGGGATGATGAGGCAACTGTGCCTCAAAGCAACGAACTGGCTTCTGACTTGAAGCAATGATTGCCATGCACACAAGGGCACTCCGACAGGGGCCTGCCAGGCCCTAGTTTTCAGACATAGCAGGCAGTAATCGACTACTTTTCCGACAAAACAAGCGGTAAGCGACTACTTTTCAGACATTTTTACCCAGCATCGCTGGGTAATCGAGTGGTTTTCAGACATCGAGGGCAGGTTTCCGCGGTCTAGGCATCCTTGGTCGCTTTGTCCAAAACTTCCAAGCCCTGGCTGGGACGGGGTCTGAGGTGGAAGGAGTGGTCGCCTGGGTAGCCGAAGAAAAACCCGAAGCAATGCTTCGGGCTTGCGTGCCGCGGCAACCTGCTCCGGTATTTCTGCGAGCATTGTCTGGAAGTCATGTCTTTTCGCTAGCCATAACCGCCTTGTTTCCTATTCGGGTGATCGACTCGACCAGCGGACCATTGGATCGCGACGCACTCAAGGCCTTTAGTACCTGATCAAGGAGACCTTCTGTCTTCCAGCGTCGAAATGTCCAACTCAAGTCTGTAGTTTTGAGCCCCCGGGCGGGGACCTTTGCCCAAGAGATGCCCGAGGACAGTTTCAGAAGGATAGCGTCCAGTAGATCCCGTCGAGAGTGAATGGCACTGTGGCCTCTGCGTTTTACAGTCAGAATCGGCTCAATCAGTTGCCACTCATCGTCGGTCACCGATGAGGCTCCATCCGAATGCAAAGGGATCTTGATTCCTCCTGCTGAAGCCTTGGCTTTTCGCTGAGGATCCGCCATTGAGTGGAAAATCATCGTTTCACTCGCTCCCGTGACGCTGTCCTCTGCGGGTATTGTCATCGCTATCAGCGTCGCAGCAGTGACAAAAACTTGATTGCCAACCCTAGCCCCATGCAGTGCAATCCGAAACTCACCAAAAGGAAGAGGAAGCCGCAGCGCACCATATGAGGCCGCTAGATAGACGTCGTGCATCGCCTTCCTAGCTGACTTTGAGAGATGCAGCCATTCCAAGGGTTTGTTGGGCGCTGCATTCTCTCTACCACGGGGAGTGTGTCGAATGTAGGCTAGATCGTCGACAACTACGGTAGGTGGCGTTTGGCCGTAGTCCACGAAAGCGAAGAGATCCGGCCCTGCCATCCTGAAAGCAGCTGGAAACAATAGCGGGTTGGGTTTGAAGAATGCCTGCATCAGAGCCAGGGCCGGCACATGCACGGTAAGGTCGTCGTTCCCAATGAATTTGAAGACTTCGTGGCGATTCAGACATCCTTCGGGTAGCTCAATACCCATCCCAGCAAGATATTCGCCAGGATCTGAAAGGGACCACGACGATAGGCTGCCCTCATACAGGACGCGATAAGGTTTCGTAGTGCGAGGCACCTTTAGCCGCTCGCTCGCGATTTCCTCGATGCGCCTATGCTCAATACCTTCGTTCGACGTTAAAACTTCAATGCTGCTGGTGTTCAGCGACACACCGAGTGCCCATTCCATACACGACTCCAATAATAGGAATCTGTATAGGAAAAACACCAGGCCTATGTTGGGCCTTCAGCTATCTTTTTTTGGGATAAATTCGAAGTCGTTTGCCAGCCTGCCGCTCGGACTGCGGGGTGGCTTTGAATCTCTCAAGCCATAGCAAAATCATTGGGATCTCATGGCGGAAGTGATGCAGGAGCGACACAATCCCTGCCTTCTGTGCCAGCTCCCTGACGGTGATCCTTCGACCCTCCCGTTTGCACCGAGCGACCTCTTTATCCATGACCGCTATTGCCTTGCGTTGGATGAGGTCCCAATCCCTGGGTTTTGCTTTCTTGCGGTGCTCGTACTCCGAAGGGGATCGAGAGGGGCTCGGAGCGTTCAGCAGGAAAATGTTCAGCAAAACGTGCTTCAACGCTGTAGTGTTGGCCCCTGAAGAACGCACCAACAATGCCGGCCAGGAGTTGCGGCGAGCGAGATCGATGTTGGCACCCAGGGCGGACAGGTAGGCGTCGCCGTAGAACGCACGGAGGTCCGCCGAAAGAACTTCCCCGAATATCTGACCACTGGTGAAAGAATACCCATGGCTCGCGGCAAGGTCTCGGTAGCGCCCAGCCCAATCACCGTACGAAAATCCAAACCTCAATGCCTGATCCGAGAACCTTGCAATGTCCATCAAAACAACTCGTGAAACCTCGTAAGCGCAGGCCCGAACCGACTGCACCTCATTGGGCGGCACCATGAACCGCTTCGCACGAATATCAACATCGCTCAAGCGCAGTGGTTGCTCGTGCACGGCGCACAGCAAAACGCCAGGGAGTTGATGCGATCGCCGCCAGTACGTCTCACCGTATTGCAGCAAGTCCTGTGCTTTGCAGGCCACGCAAAGCTTGAGTAGTCTGGTCGACTTCGTTGCGTTTTGAGCGACCGCCGCCACACAGAGATCCGATCTGCCGCTCAAGAGCGAAGTCAGGATACGTTCTTTGTCCCGTGGTGCCATGAATGCAACCGCGTAGGGCAGCAAGGTGTGGCTATGGATGAATTCCTCCAGGTCCATCCCGAAAGCTCTCGCAATCCCTTCGTGGCCCGTTATCACCGTAGCAATCGTGGTGATGTTTCGGCCGGTCAGGTGCTGCATCAAGCGCTTTTGCGACAAGCCAAGTTGCCTCATCGCCCGACTCAACAAGCTGCCTAAAAGCTCATCAGGGTACGGGCGAAGGAGGTGCATGGTCAGATCTCGATGACTTCCTCGAGCAGCGGAGCCATTCCAAATTCCTGTAGCTGCCCCAAGACGGGAACTCCTCTCGACCGGGCATGTGCGATGGCTCGCCGGTAGTCCTCCTGCCGATCATCGAACCTGTCGGGCGCAAGCTCCTCCTGGGCCTTTGTCCGTCGCTTCCGCTTGGCTGGCGGGGTGCTCGTCAAGGCGGAAACCGCCTGCTTCACGCCCTGTGCAAGGTTGATGCTTGAATCCGCTTGGGCTACCGCCTCAGCCACCTCGCTGGATTCTTCAGCACTGAATCCCAGGGCGGTCAGGCCGGCGGCAAGCCGAGGCGTGAATGTGTTGTCTGTTGCCCGAACACTGAAAAGCGGAGACTTCAGGTGGTTCAACTTGCGGTGGGCGTTATCGATGTGCTGCTGAAGATTCAACGGTGCGATATCGTCGTACTGGCAAAGCATTTCCAGATCATCGCGGCTCAAGGCTTCTACCATCGGATGCATCAACTTGAACTCGTCCTCAAAGATATCGAGGATGAGCTCCGGCGTCAGTTGTTCTGTGCCATTGAGCATTGCCCGTGCCTGCGCAGATGCGAACAGCTTGATGGCCAGGTCGATCACGCCTTGGCTACAGTCGTACATGCGTTTGCTGAGAATGGGATCCAGCGGGACGGGGTTGCGTGTCCACTGAAACTGCCAAAGGATGTCCAGGAAAGCATCCCACTCGCTTTCTTGCCCCGCCGTCCCTGGGTGCAATCGATCCCACGGCGAGATGCCATGCCCGCTCGAGCGGCGAGACTGCCGAAAGTCGATACCCAAGACCTTGGATGCCTTGTTCGTGCCAATGAACAGAATCGGAACCTTTAAGTCGTTGCAGGCTGACACGAGCTCTGTCATGACCTTCTGACCACCTTTGGTCGCATTGGTCAGGTTCTGTACCTCATCGCAGATAAGCAGGCCAACCAGGTGCAGATTCATCAGGCGGGCAACGCTTCGCATGATCGTGTCTGCGCCTGCCTTACCCTTTAACGCATACTGGCTGTAATAGTCGGCCCCAGGGATTAGCTCATCGATCTTTTGCAGAATGCCGTGCGCAAGGCCCTTGATCGATGAACCGTCGCTCGGCATCTCGACGTGCAGGTAAGGGATCTGATAGAGGTTGTACTCTTCGTGGTAGATCACTTTAGGTAGGTGAGCGCACCATCGATTTACGGTCGTCGTCTTTCCCATACCTGAAATGCCGACCAGGGACGTCGAGATCTGAGGTGTTCGGGATGATGCGGTCTGGCTGAATCCTAGGCCGGCAAGCTGCTTTTCGTAGATCGACTGGAATATCTTTGCGTGTCCTGGCGTCCTTGGAGCGCGGCCGACGTAGCCGGCCCGCATCATTGAATCCATGGCCCGGCTCAACTCGACATGGTTTTGCATCGGGATCATGAAGTTCTGCAAGCTCTTGAGCATCATGAACCGGTCAGAGGTCGACCACTGACGCTGGCTTGGATCAAATTCGGGCATCAGCGTAAGGGCGTCAATAAGCGCATCGTCGTTCATGTTTGGCGGCAGCGCTTCAATCAGCGGGTTGCCGCGGAACTGAGGAATCAACTGCTGGGTGTACTTCGCCGAGACGATGTGAGAGGTTTCGTGCATATGTAGTTCTAAGCTGTGTTCTGTCATGAGCGCATCCGGGCGCGTGCTGCTTCAATGCGCTCTGCAAGGGAGCCGGAAGCTGCCGTTGGAGTTGGCGTTGTCGGGCTGGCGTTCTGCGGCTCTGGGTGCGGAGCGGGCGCCTCGCTGCGCTTTCCCCCTTCAATCTTGGCCAAGGACTTGCGTTCGAGCTTGCGTTCCTCCTCGCGCACCTCCTTGATGTCGGCACGGCGGGCTGAACGCGACACTTTGGGCGCTGATTTCAGGCGTTCGCGAGCCGCATTCATCACCGGACGGGTTGTGGTGGAAAGATCAATGCTATTTTGCAGACGAGAGTGCTCGGCATCGATGCGAAGCACTGCACGCAGGCATTCGTAGTACGCAATTTCATCAAAGCTCATTCCCTTGTACTTGGCGCTTCGCTCCGTCAGCGTCGCCACGTAGGGCTCACGCTTGCCATCCAAGGGATGAACATAGATTGAGTCGGCCAGACGGGTGTCGTAGGAGACGTTCACCGAAAATCTGCGTTTGCGGGCGGTCTCGAACCATTTTTGTGCGATGGCCTCGGGGAAGCTGTAGCAGCAGCCTTCAAACTCGATGCCCTTGTCGGTGACGATCGCCTTTTTCTTGCGCAGCAGTGCGAACCTGACCGTGGACTCCTCGTAGCGTGTCAGCAGGCCCGCACGGGACTGGATGCCGTGGTTCCATAGCGCAATCGGGCATGGACGAACGTTGTCCAGGAGCTCCCTGGTGTCCATGTCGTAGCCAAGCATCTCCCTATGGTTGTACGCAATGATGGTGTTGAGTAGCAGATGGCCAAATTCCCTCAGCGTGAGGCAGGCGTCTTTTTCGTAGTGTTTTCCCCGGCGCCGAGTGGCGTTTGATGGCGGGTCATACGCGGGGGCGATGGGCTGGATGCTGTTGTGAAGCAGTCGGAAGCCGCATTCAACCAGTGGCTTCCAGTCCGGCCGCTTGCTGGGCAGGTTGGTGACGGTGACATGCAGCCCTTCAGCGACATTGCTGCTAGCGTGCGAGATCATGTCTCCGCGGTCAGCGAGAAACTCAGACGGGAATACTTGGTGTGCCGGCCAGTCTTCGGGCGCGTAAGGTACGCCGTACCGTCCACAGAGAGCGCGTTTGTCCTCGGCGATGCTCAGGATGGCCTGCATCGCTCCGTTCCAACTGGCATTCTCCAGTCCAAAGTAAAAACCGACGATGAGGCGAGATTTGCGATCAATGATGAGGTAGAGCGTCGGCTTGCCGATAATCTTGGTGACGTCTTCGCTCGACACCAGGTAGATGTCCGCGATGGTGGCGTCGATCTCATAATAGTGTCCGACACCTTGGCAATCCGCCATGATGGTTCCGAGCCGCTTTCGATGCTCCCGCTCGAAGTCTGAGTTCCCCTGGCGGCCGCGCAGCCGTGTCTCAATGTCGTAGGCCTTGAGCAGAAAGTGACGAAACTGGCGCAGACTCGGCCGAGCACCCCAGGGATTGACGTGGAGCTCGCCGTTGCCGTCGGCGTATCGGTAGTACTGTTCGACCAATGATCGGTAAGCGGCTGGGACGGAGATCTGGGCGTTTGGCAGGTATTCCTTTTCAATCACCTTACGGAAGGATGACGTGTCCGCCGTGGTGATCTGGTAGGTGTCATAGCCATTTCTGGCTTTGCGTCCTCGCCCAGCTGTGATCGCGCAGGCCTCGCTCGCATCATCAGCAGCAGGCCCAGTGCGGCCAGACTTGTCGTAATCCGGAAGCAGCGCGTACTTGGTTTGCCCCCTTTGCCAGTAGCGGCGCAGGTCCTTGTAAAGAGTGGTCGGCGCGCAACCTGTTTTCCTCGCATGTTCTGCGATGGCGTGCTTTCGGGTTTTCGGATCGAAGAGCGCGGTTCCGTGCGCAGAAAGAAGCGGATCGAGGCGTTTCCATGCCGCCTCGCATCTGCGAATGCGCGCCTGGCTGTGGCCATGGATAGGCGTTGCCGGCGGGGAGACACGCTCAAGATCACGAATCTCGGAATACGGAAGGCACTCAGGCCAGGCATGCGGGTGCAGCGCTATGACCCAAGCTTTGTCCGTTGTGGTGTCAGCTTGGAGCAGGCGCATTTGCATCCCGTCCAGCATGAAAAGGTCATTACTAAACAGCATTCTTGCCACCTACCGCGCGCAGTCGACCAGCCCTGGATGTCATCAGGAAGGATCCCACGGGATCGTTTGCCAAGTTTGGGGAGTTGAGGTTTGCGAGCAGTGCGCGTTCTTGAATGAGCATGCGCGCGGCGCGAAGTCCGGTGCCTGGCTCGACACCGTATCGTGTATCAAAGGAGGCACAGTAAGCTGCCAGCGGGGTGGCATCCGAGGCGTCATACGAAGCCAGCTCGCCCGCCATGCGGCTTTTTAGCTGGTCATAGAATCCAGCGTGTGGCTCGGTCTCGCCAGTTTTGAGTTGCGCGTCCCTGATCCAGTAGATGTTGGCGATCTTCTGTTTGGGTATGCGCGAGTGATAGATGAGGTGGTGAGGTATCCCTAGTGCTTGAAAGTAACTGCGCTGAATTTCCAGCTTCTCCAGCGATGTCTCATCCTCCGCCTCTTCGTCTCGCTTGGCATTCAGCGCAATGTAGTCTTCCCCGTCAGCGGTGCGAACCGTCAATAGGAAATCAACGGTCATCACTGTCGGGACCTGGGTGCCAGGGTAGTGCGGGTGGCGGATCTTGAGATCGTGGGCGATCGTTTGCGTGATCTCACGATCAAGCGGATACTGCTCGCGGATATCAATTACGGAACGCGACCACTCGGCCGCGATGAAGATGTCGTGTTCGACATCGGAGAAGAGATGGTGAGCGCGACCGGTCTTGGCGCTCCAGACGCGACGAGAGCGACCAGTGCTACTGAGATCGAACACTTCAAGCCACGGGTTGTAAGCTGAGCCCGAGCCGTCCCCATAGCCCGCTTTTTGGCGCTCTGCGATTTTCTTCTCGGTCCACTTAATCCGAGTCATACTGGCCTCCTCATTCCGTCGCTCAATGCGAGCCAGCGTGTATAAGAAAATCTGTGAGCCGGCTAAGCGGTATTAACTGCTAGAAGTAAAGTAATAATCACGTATATTGAAAAATAATCCTAAGTAACACTTAATCATCATTTATGATGAAAATACATCACTTATGGATTGTTGGCAACTATAGGGAAGCTTTCTCACTATAGGCGTGAGCTGTAGAATGACTCGGGTTCCTTCTAGTCACCTACATCAATGCTTACTTGGGAAGTTGAGGCTCGCCGTATACTCAGAGCGGAGCTTGCTCGCGCCGGCGTCGGATACAAGACTCTTACTGTCCGGCTGGCTGCGCTCGGCATTGAAGAAAGTGAAGCCAACCTCTCCAACAAGATCGCACGCGGCAAATTCTCTTTTGTGTTCTTTTTGCAATGCATGAAGGCGATCGGGATCAAGTCTGTGGATATCGATACGAAAATCGATTCCGCTGTTCTCGAGAAGAAGTAGCCAGGCGGTATGTCGTCGCGCTATTGACGGCGGCTCATCGCTAGTCGCCGGAGCTATACCTTGGACAGTCTCGTTCATGAGGTTTCCTTACAACGGCTGAGTCTGGCCATCACCCTGACTTCTATATCAACGTTCTCAGGCGGTTGATAAATACGACCAGCTAGACCCGGGCCCTCAATCCGTCTTCCAGCTTACCCGATGAACCTGGATCTTCGTCCCGTCGTTTGAGAAGTGATATTCCGCGATCCGGCACGAGGGCGGCGTATCGTCGGCCTTCAATTTGTCGAGCGCGTCGCACAGTCCTTTTCGGAAGTTGCTGAATCGGGACTCATAGCCGGACAGTTCATGGAGCTTTTTCACGCTGAGCCACAGCGGACCTTGGTGGGTCGCATAGAAACTCGCCAGCCATCCCTGGAGCCCGCTGTAATCCATCGCCTTTCGTTCCAGCGCCGTCCAAGCTCCCGGCCCAAAAAGCTCGGCAACAGATTCACTGACCCGCAGCCAGAGTCGATCGCTGCCCAAGGGAGCGCCTGCGATTGCCGACTCCCCATCACCTTGTTCACTGTCTTCGAATGAAACCGAGAGGAATTTTGGCACCTCGAGATTGAGACGATCTCGCCGGATTCGAAGCTGGGCAAAGCTCAGTCGTAGCAGGCTTGCACGGATTGAGCGATGCAGTCTCACGCTGTACGAGCGGCCCATCCGCTTAGCGAACTCGTAGAAGGTAGTCCCGACATGCTTGTTCTCCGTTTCCGGAGAAAGTGGGCGCTCGCGGTAGTAGTCGAGGCAGGTCGCATAGACGATACGGTCGAACTGGCAAAGCTCATACCCATTCAGCGTCACGGTGACGTTGTTGAATGACGCGATTGTCTTGTTGACGACCAGCAGGGATGTATCGCCGGATAGCACCTGGTCGTTCAGCGTCGGCACTTTGCGACTGCTGGAGAACAGGGCACAGCGCAATAAAGCATTTGGCAGCACTTGCGCGACATCGGAGAGCGTTGGCAGGTAGGTTTCTGCGCCGCGTCGGGTCGCCTGCCGGCTTCGCGCTGAAGTGAGTTCGTCCCGGGTAGCGTTCGATGGCAGTATCTTGACGGGCTCTTCTTGCTTCTTGATCCTCAGCTCACTGGTATGAGCAAGGGACGATAGCGTGTTCGAGGCTTCAAGCAATTCTTCGCGCGCATCAGGGGCCGCCTTCAGGGCGGCACGTGCTGTGGCTTCAGCAAGGGCTCGAAGCTTATCGGCGCGGGCGAGGTTCGTCAGTTCAACCATTCTTTCCCTCAGCCTGGTTCATACGCACAAAGCTCTCCATTAGGGAGCGCAGAACCTCCGATGCGTTAAAGCCAAGCTGATGGCACGTGCTATGAAAGCTGCTATGCAGATCCCGAGGAACCCGGGCAACGAATTGGACTGTGGTGGGGGAATGGCGAGATGCGCTCTTCTTGGTTGGCTCGGTGCTGCTCATATGGAACTCGGTAGGACAACGGGATTTGATGTGTATATACACATCAGGGCGTCCATGACCGAGTCAGTGAACTCAGGATAGTTCCGAACATCGATTTCAGAGGGAGGCGCAGAGGGAACAGCTGCCCAAACGACTTGTACGCCACAGCATCAAAACTTGTACGCCACAGCACTGCTACTTGTACTCCACAGCGTCAAAACTTGTACTCCACAGCATGCGGAGGCACTAGACCGCCAAAAACGCCATTAAATTGCTAGGCGATTTGATGTGTATATACACAGCCATAGACATGGTAGACCTCCGTAGCCTGTATAGCCCCTCAGTCGAAGGAGCCCCTCAAGCTTGAGATGATGCGCCAGCGAGAAGGCATCCAGCAACCCGAGGCATTGCAACCCGATCTGGGGTTGAGGCGCTCATTGGGCGCGGATGCTCGGTTTCTGCACCCAGGGCCGAGGTGGGTGCGGGCGTGGCATCGACGGGTCCCTTACAGGACGCAGGAGCTAACGTCAGGGTGTTGCTGCGGCCGCTGGCCGCCTGGGTGCCGGCTGTCCATGGCCCACTAGCGACACTGCGGTGGGTCACTGTCTAACGCAAGCTTGCCAAAACCTTGCTTTTCGACAAAAACAGCCTCAAAATATAATCATTTTGATTATAATGGCGGGCTAATAATGATAAGAACAGCGTACTTCTCTGGCCGTTTTCCCCGTTCTCGTGGCTAAGGGACCACTAACTGTGCGCTCCCAAAGTGTCGATGACCTGAGCCATGCTCAGCGTGAACGGCTGGCCTACATCGATTTCCGGCTCTACTTCTTTGGTGAGGTTGGGCGCCCGGACCTCGTAAGCCGGTTCGAGATTGCTCCTGCGGGTGCAACAAGAGACCTCGCCTTGTACAGAGAGATCGCCCCGCAAAACATAGAGTTCGATGGCAGCGGCAAGATCTACCGTATTGGCAAAAGCTTCACTCCAGTTTTCGAGCATGCCTCGCCGCGCGTTTTGTCGGCACTTGCTTTGGGCTTCGGTGATGGGGTGAATGGTGACTCTCAACCGCTACTGCCTTGCGAATCCCCCTCGGTGCTGACTAGCCCCCGGATGGATGTGCTGGCCCCTATTTGCCGAGCCATTCACGCCAAGCGACCAGTGGCCATCCGTTACCACTCGATGAGCAGCGGGGAATCTGAGCGAGTCATCGTACCGTTTGCCCTAGTTGACACCGGGCTGCGCTGGCACGTGAGGGCATTCGATCGAAAGAGCGGTGAGTTCCGCGACTTCGTCATTACGCGAATAGAGGCGCCTGTCTTGCTCGACGAGGAGCCGAAGTCCAATGAGCGGTCCGACAATGATATCCAGTGGACACGAATCGTTGAGCTGGAATTCGTCCCGCACCCACGCCTAAACCGTCCTGAAATCATTCGAATGGATTACGCCATGAAGGATGGCTCGATCCGGATGCGTGTTCGTGCGGCCGTCGCAGGCTACATGCTGCTGCGTTGGAGTGTTGACTGCTCGCCTGATCACCGCCTCCAAGACGAGCAGTACCGCCTGTGGCTCAGCGATCCGCTGGCACTCTATGGCGTCGAGAACGCAAAACTGGCTCCGGGTTACCGTCATCCGACGACGCACCTTAATTAAATTCAACTTGGTATGTCGCTGAGATTACCGAAAAAGCTAAATCTAAAGGTTCATGCATGAGCAATAACGCTATACAGATACCCCTCAACAAATTGGTTGGAGAATCTGTGGCCAGTCGTCATCGTAAAAAGCTCACTCTTACGCAGCTCGAGTCCTTTCTTCTGAAGGCAAGTGACATCCTCCGCGGCAATATGGACGCCTCGGAATATAAAGAGTACCTCTTTGGGATGCTATTCCTGAAGCGGCTATCCGACCAGTTCGCGGCGGACCGCGCAGCCTTGCTCAAAGAGCTGCAAGCGTCTGGTGCATCTGCAAAGGTCATCGAGACCAAGCTCAATCACAAGCGCAGTCCCCACTACACCTTCTGGGTGCCTGAGCGCGCACGCTGGGAGCTCGATGAGCCCATCACTCTCGAGAATGGCCAACAATTCCGCGGCCTGATCCATGTCAAGCAGAACGTCGGAGAGATGGTGAACAAGGCCTTGGCCGCCATCGAGGAAGACAACAGCGAATCCTTGAGCGGCGTGCTCAAGCCAATTAACTTCGTGCACACCAAGGGCGACAAGAAGCGCGTTCTGCCCGACGACAAGATCGTCGACCTGATCACTCACTTCAGTACGGTCAAGCTGGCCAACGCAGACTTCGAATTCCCCGACCTCCTCGGCGCCGGGTACGAATACCTCATCAAGTATTTTGCTGACTCGGCCGGCAAAAAAGGCGGTGAGTTCTACACCCCGGCACCGGTCGTGCGCCTGCTGGTGCAGCTGCTCGAGCCTATCGAAGGCATGTCTGTCTACGACCCCACCTGCGGCTCCGGCGGCATGCTCATCCAATCGGGGCAATACGTCGAGGAGTCCGGAGGTAACGCCCAGCGTATGGCGCTGTATGGCCAGGAACTGTCGGGCACCACCTGGGCCATCTGCAAGATGAACATGATCTTGCACGGCTACCGAGCAGCAGACATTCGCAACGAAGATGTCTTGGGCAAGCCGCAGCACATCAATGATGGTTCGCTGATGCGATTCAAGCGGGTGCTAGCCAATCCGCCGTTCTCGCAGAACTACTCCAAGGCGGAAATGCAATTCCCTGAACGCTTCCATACCTTCATGCCGGAAAGCGGCAAGAAGGCTGACATGATGTTCGTTCAGCACATCGTAGCTACGCTAGATCAGGATGGCAAAGCTGCTGTAGTGATGCCGCACGGAGTGTTATTCCGTGGTGGCCCCGAGAAGGAGGCCCGTAAGAAAATCATCGAAGCTGGCAACCTAGAAGCCATCATTGGCCTTCCGCCTGGCCTCTTCTACGGAACAGGCATTCCCGCCTGTGTTTTGGTGCTGTCGAAGATTGGCACCAAGGACCGTAAGGATGTGATGTTCATCAACGCCGACCGTGAATTCAAGGAGAGCAAGAACCAGACTATCCTTCGCCCGGAAGACATCGAAAAGATAGCCTACGTGTATCACGAACGCCTTGAGGTGAAGGGCTACTCCGAATTGATTCCTTTCGCAGACCTGAAGGCCGAAGACTGGAACCTGAACATCCGTCGCTATGTGGACAACTCTCCTCGGCCTGAGCCGCAGGATGTGCGCGCCCATATCCACGGCGGCGTACCCACGACCGAAATTGATGACCTCCAAGGACACTGGAAAAACTACGGCACCTTGCGTGATCAGCTGTTTGCTCGTCGCGCAGGGGACGCCGCGTATTGCGACTTTGTGCCGGCGCTGAAGGCCGACAAAGCGCAAGCAAAGCTCTTGGTTGAAAAGAACGATTCGGTGAAAGCCACCAATGCGAAGTTTGCAGAGGCCTTGACCTCCTGGTGGCAAGCCAATGTTGGCGACCTTAAGCAGCTGCCCAAACTCGGTAGCTTTGTGCCGTTGCGCAAGAAGTTCGCTCAAAGTCTCGAAGACACCTTGGTGCCTTTCGGGTTGTTGGACAAATTTCAGATTCGGGGAGCCTTTGCAGAGTTTGCCAGCGAGCTGACGACTGACTTCAAATCGGTTGCCGCATCTGGTTGGAATGCGGATCTGATTCCGGCAGACGACATCCTGGCCGCCCAGTTCCCAGACGTATTGAAGGAATTGCAGAAGGCTCAAGAAACCATCGTACGCCTGCAAGGCGAATTTGAAGCTGCGGAGCCGGGGGAAGGCGAAGAGGTTGACGAGGTCGATCTCGACACCTACGACTTCGAGGAAGGCGGCGATGTGTTGCGCAAAGCCGTTATTGATGCGCTGAGGGCTCGTAAGAAAGAGCTGGCGCGCGAGGCTAAGGCCTTGAAGAAAGCGGCTCCGGCTGAAGCGAAGGCTTTGGAAGCCGAGATCTCGAAGGTCGAGTCCTTGATGGCCAAGCATACGGCCAAAGAAGATGAGCTGAAAACCGCCAAGCAGACGGTAAAAGCCATTGAACTCAAGCGTGACGCCCTAGTGGAGAAGGCTCGAGACGCCATCTCGGATGCGGACGCAGAACTGCTAATTCTGGAACGCTGGAAGAAAACGCTAGTCAGTTCTTACGAGCAACGTGTAGGAGCTTACCAGGCTCAGTTAGTTGGGCGGATTGAACAACTATGGGCAAAATATGCCGTGACGTTGCAGGACATCCAGTCAAGGAGTTCATCAGCGGCAGTGAAGCTGACCGCCTTCTTGAAGGAGAAGGGCTATGAGTGAGTTTGATCGCCTGCCAGAAGGATGGTCAATTCAACCTCTCCATACTTTTATTGCAGAGCTTGAATCTGGTGTCAGCGTTAATGCTGATGATCGGGAAAAAGTGGGCTCCGAAATTGGCGTACTAAAAACTTCATGTGTCTCAAACGGCAAATTTGCCGCAAATGAGCACAAGGCTATATGGCCCAAAGATGTAATGCGCGCAAAGGTGAGTCCTCGCGAAGGCGAAATCATAATTAGTCGGATGAATACACCAATTTTAGTTGGGGAATCCGGCTTGGTTCCGAAAACAGACAACGCTCTTTTTCTTCCAGACAGACTGTGGCAGACCGTCGCTCGTAAAGAAACACGGACCGACTTCAAATGGTTGAATCAGGTCCTTCAATGGGAGCCGATTCGCAAAAAAATTCGAGATGCTGCCACTGGTACAAGCAATAGCATGAAAAATATCTCGAAGGCAGAGTTCTTGGCCATTGAGGTTCCCACACCTCCGTGGCAGGACCAATGCAGCATCGCGGAAGTGCTGTCGACACTGGATGAGCAGATTGAGGCTACGGATGCAACTGTTCATAAGCTCAATATGCAGCGTAAAGGACTTGCCGCCGATTTGCTGACGTGTAGGCATCTGCCAACTTCCGAGATTGCTGATGTTCGGCTCGCTGAAGTTATGCCTACGGTTCAGTACGGAATCTCCAGTTCGCTGACCGAGGCCGGAGCTATTCCCGTGCTTCGCATGAACAATCTGTCTGGCGGTGAGATTGATGTCTCTGACCTGAAATACTCTCCTACGGATGTACCATCGGACCTGTATCTCAAGCCTGGTGACGTCTTGTTCAATCGCACAAACAGCATGGAACACGTTGGTCGGACGTCCCTCTGGCGTGGTCAGCTAACCAAATGTACCTTCGCTTCATACCTTGTTCGGCTCAGCCCGGACAGCAAGCGACTGTTACCCGAATACTTGGTGTATCTGCTGGAGTGGGAAGAAAACCAACTTCAAATGCGCAAATACGCCACTCCAGGCGTACAACAAGTAAACATCAACCCAACGAGCTTGCGTCGTTGCCGAGTCCGAATTCCTAAAAGCCTTGATGCCCAGCGAGAAACTGTGGCCGCATTGGATGCTGCTCGCGAAAACATGGAGGCATTGAGAGAGGAAGTGGCCAAGTTGAAGCTTCAAAAACAGGGTCTCATGCGGGACCTCCTTACCGGCGCGGTTCGCGTCACAGGGGACCACTGATGCGGAGTACGCGAAATTATCTCTTCTCCGATGGCGACCTACAGTCGTCGCTTGATAACCAGCTTAGGACCGCTCGTAACGCCGTAGCAAGCATGCGCCGAGATCAGTTTTTGGCAACCTCAATTGATACGCTTGTAGAGCATCTCGTAGCCGAGTATTCAGTGACACCGCTGACACTCCATGAAGAACAGCGGACCATGGACAAAGAAGAGGCTCAGATCGATGTAACTGGTCGGTTTGACTATGTCCAAGCCCACTCGGGGCCTACGATGGCAAAAGGCTTTCGATTTACCTTCTTTTACCCCTACAGTGGGGACGCAAATCTCTGGAAGCTGCGGCCGAATACGTGGACCTCGGTGCTGCCTTCCGCTGAGGTTGACGCTCGCCGCTCACTTCTAATTCTCCGTATGGAGAACACGAGCAGCACAAGCCCTGAGCAACTAAAACAATCCTTGGAATCCCAAATTAGCAGTATTCGTGGCTACATCGGGTGGCAGGCTCAGATGGTATCTACCTTCAATGAGCAGCTTCCGCGACAAGTTCGAGAGAGTGTGGAGCACCGCCGCAAGGATCTTGAAAAACTTGATGGATTTGCAGCGGTCTTCGATATTCCTTTGGTGAAGAAGCCGGGCATGCCTGATTTCAAACCCATTGAAATGGCAAAGAAGGTTAGCCGCCCGCTACCGCGAGTTCCGGCTACCGGTGTCAAACCCGAGCCCGCCATCAATGCGGAAGCGTATGAGGAGATCCTCAGAATCATCCGCCATGCGGGAGCGTCATTTGAAGGCACTCCACAGACCTATGCCGCCATTGGCGAAGAAGGCTTGCGGGACAATATGCTTTCGCACATCAACGTCATCTTCGAGGGTAAGGCAACCGGTGAGACTTTCCGTAAATACGGGAAAACGGACATCCGGATAGAAGAAGATTCCCGTTCGGCGTTTGTGGCGGAGTGCAAGCTGTGGGGTGGTCAGAAGCTCCTTGGAGAAACTCTTGATCAATTGCTGGACTACCTGACATGGCGCGACTGTAAAGCAGCCTTGGTCATGTTCAACAAGAGCGTTGCCGGTTTTGCTGGCACTCAAGAGCAGGTGCGTCCTGCGCTAACTACGCGGCCCGGTTTTCTTCGAGAGCTGTCAGCTCCCGCCGGGGAGTGGAGATTTGTCTTTCAGTCGAAGGAAGACCCTTCCAGGGAAATCACGGTTCACGTATTCATGTTCAACCTCTACGTCGCTCCGGACAGGGCCGGGAAGAAGCGTTAGTCCTATACAAAAAGACAAACCATAGGGAGCAACAATGTCCGAACGCCTACAAGTAGAAAAACCATTCCTCGACCAGCTGGCAACCCTTGGTTGGGTTGTCATTGATCACGGCGAATCGCTGCCATCCTCCCCGGATAGTAGCCATCGCAGCAGCTTCAAAGAGGTTGCGCTCAGGAGTGTGTTTTTCGATGCCGTTCGGGCGCTCAATCTCGATGAGGCTGGGCTCCCTTGGCTAACAGACGTTCAACTCGATTTCTTGTTTGAGCACATCACGTCGCGCCCAGGTTCTTTGGTTGAAGCCAATCGGGCTGTGCATGAGGTGCTGCTTGCCGGTATCGATGACCTCGACCATGAGACTGCTGCTGGCGTTGTGAAGCGTAAGGCTCGATTCATCGATTTCGACAAGCCGGACAACAACCACTTCGTAGCCATCAACCAGTTTCGCATCGATACCCCAGGCCAGGCTAAGGAGCACATCCGCCCGGACATCGTATTGTTCGTGAACGGCTTACCCCTGGTGGTCATTGAAGCCAAGGAGGCCAACACGTTTACCAGCCTGCCGCTGGAGGAAGCCAAGCGCCAAATACTGCGCTACTCCGAACGCCGTGATGAGTCGACCAAGGGGGGCGTCAAGGAAGGCGAGGAGCGCCTGTTCCACTTCAACCTGTTCTCGATTGCCACCACGGGCACCCAGGCGGTGTATGGTTCCATCACCGCGGAAATGGACGAGTTCCAAACGTGGCGCTCCATCGAGCCGCCCGAATACCAGACCTACACCCCGCCGCTGGGAGGAGCCCCTCGAGCTCAAGAAGTTCTCATCCAGGGAATGCTCCCAAAGCCCACGCTGCTCGACCTGCTCCAGAATTTCTGCCTGTTCGCCACCAAGCGCGACAAGCTCATCAAGGTCGTTTGCCGATACCAACAATACCGCGCCATTCTCAAGGCTTTGGCCCGCATCCGCTCGAACGAAGGACCGAATCGCGGAGGCGTTATATGGCACACGCAAGGCTCCGGCAAGTCGCTGACGATGGTTTTCTTCGTGAAGAAGCTGCGCTCCTCGAAGGACCTGTTTGATTTGAAGGTGGTGATGGTCAATGACCGCACCGACCTGGAAGATCAGCTCGGGGGGACTGCTCACCTGGCAGGGGAGAAAGTTACGACCATCGGTAGCTCTCAGGAGTTGAGAGAAAAACTGGCCGGCAATGACTCAGGCCTCTACTTGGTAATGGTCCACAAGTTCCGTGAGGCTGCGGAGCAGCTCCCTGAGAGCGTCAAGTCGGCGCTAGGCATCCCGTTGGCGGCGCCTAAGCTCAAACCGTTCCCCGAAGTGAATTCATCCGATCGCATCATCGTCTTTATTGATGAAGCCCACCGGACCCAGTATTCAGATCTCGGCAACAACTTGGCTATCGCATTCAAGAACGCCATCAAGATTGCATTCACTGGTACGCCGCTCATAACGGCACGGCACGACCAGACTACGATGCAACGCTTTGGCGACTACATCGACACCTACAAGCTGAAAGACGCCCAGGAAGATGGCGCAGTGCTGCCCATTGTCTACACAGGGCGTACAACGGACACTGCGTTGTCTCACAAGTCGGAGTTTGACGAGAAATTCGATGATCTTTTCGCCGAGCGTACCGAAGAGGAGCTGGAGGCGATTAAGAAGAAATACGGCACCCGGGAGGATATCTTGGAGGCTGAGGCGCGGATTGCCGAAGTCTCAAAGAACCTGGTGAAGCACTACATCGAAAATGTCATGCCTGATGGCTTCAAAGCCCAAGTCGTGAGCGTTTCGAAGATCGCAGCACTTCGCTATGAGGGGGCCATCGCCAAAGCGCTTGAGGAGTACGCTGACAAATATGCCAAGCGTGCGGACGCAGATGCTGAAACCCTCAAGCGCATCAATTTCCTGAAGGCGGCCGTGATTGTGTCGGTCGATGGCACCAACGAGCTGGCCGGCGTCCTGGAAGCCAAAAAACGGGCTAAAGAGCTGGATGCCGTAAACAACTTCCTCAAGCGCTTTGACTACGATAAGCCTGAGACTGGGATCGCATTCCTTATCGTGTGCGACATGCTCCTGACGGGCTTCGATGCACCTATCGAGCAGGTGATGTACATCGACAAACCCTTGCGTGAGCACACCCTGTTGCAGGCCATTGCTCGAGTGAACCGCACGTACCCAGGTAAGAAGTTCGGTCTGATCGTTGACTACGTAGGGCTCACCAAGCACCTTCGCGAGGCACTGAAAATCTACGCCAGCGATGATCAGGATGACATCTTGCAGGGCATGCACTCCATGGAAGAGGAGTTTGCCAAGCTGGAAGGTACCTATGGCCGACTCATCTACTTCTTCAAGGAGAACAAGTTGCCGGAGGCTGAGGACTGGGGAAATCAAAAGCTTGGCGCAGAGGATGACTACCTGGTCTTTGAGATGATGATGGATGTGCTCGAAGACATCCAGCAGCGCGAGACCTTTTCCGTCTTGCTGATGCTGTTTTTGCAGGCACTGAACACGATACTTCCCGACCCAAAGGCAAGCGGCTACATTGCGCCAGCAAAGCGCTTTGCCTGGCTGAAGGCACAGGCCCGTGAGCGTTTCAAGGATGAGGGGATGAGCTTTGGCAATGCTGGTGAAAAGGTCAAAAAACTAATCAACGAGCACTTGGTTAGTCTAGGCATCAACATGAAGGTGCCTCCCGTTGAATTGATGTCTGCCGCTTTCCCGGATCAAGTGAAGAAAGGCAAGTCCTCGAAGGCGAAGGCGTCGGAGATGGAGCACTCGCTTCGCAAGCACATCACCGTGCATATGGAAGAAGATCCTGCCTGGTTCGGCTCCTTATCCGAAAAGCTTGAAGAGGTGCTGAAGAAGTACAAGGACAACTGGGACGAACAGGCCAAGCAGTTGGAACTACTTGTTGGCACCGCAAAGTCTGGACGCTCGAAGACGCCTACGGAAGGTGTGGACACCAAAGCGGTTCCGTTTTACGAAATGTTGCTCAAAACGCTCGAGAAATCCATCAAGCTGACTTCGGCCGACAAAGCGGGTATGAAGTCATTGGTGAATGGCTTGATGCCTATGCTCAAGGATGAAATGGCGACCCCTGGGTTCTGGGCAAACAGTGTCATGGTTTCGAATTTGCAGGGCCTGGTTGAGGATCGCTTAGTCGACAGTGGCGTTGACGTTTTGGTGGAGCATTTCGAGACATTGGCTCAAGATATTGTGCAACTGGCCAAGGCCCGACAATCTGATATTCTCAGCTGATGCTTAAGGTAGCTGATGTTGATTGCACCGTGCTGCGCTCCGCTCGTCGGAGCGTAGCCATTTTCATTGAGCGAGATGGATCGGTGAGCGTACGGGCTCCACAATCGGTTTCTGACGAACAGCTGGTCAAAGTCGTCGAGAAGAAACTGCCTTGGATCTATCGAAATATGGCTCTGTGGCGGGAGCTCAATCGGAACACACCAAAGCGTGAATTTGTGTCCGGTGAGTCATTCTATGTGGCCGGCAAACCTTGCATTTTGGATGTGCGATCGGACACCGAGAAACCGTTAGAGCTGGTAGGAGATCGACTGGTATTGAGGCGCAGCCAACTGGCCAAGGCGGAGGAGCTTCTTCGGGCTCTGTACCGGAAACTAGGCTATGAGCGGCTCCCAGGACTCATTGACCGGTATGCCTCAAAGATGGGTGTCCGTCCCGGAAGGTTGCGGGTTTGGGAGCTCCAAAATCGCTGGGCATCGTGCTCCGAACTGGGCAATCTCAACTTCCACTGGAAGGTCATGTCATTGCCTGGGGATGTGCTCGAGTATCTGGTCGTGCATGAACTCGCCCACATCAAGCACCGAAACCATACGAAAGAATTCTGGAACGAAGTAGAGAAAGCGCTGCCAGGCTGGAAGCACGCGGCAGCTTGGCTGCGTGATAACGGAGCCGGCAGGACGTTTTAGAGCGGGTAACCTTCAGGCTGGATATTCGCCCAGCCGCTTACCTTTTTGCAGCAGTCGCTGCCGCTTCCACCCACTTGCCTAAATTATCCCGCCCGTTGTGCTTGTTCCATAGATAGTGTTCATATCCTGGTACCCGCAGGTTGCAGCAATCTGTAGTGTTTCCTTGTAGGTCGGAAATTTTACTTATGTCGATCGTGAGAAGGCCATTGCCTCTCGCAATGCTCTGGTCAATTTCGTACTTGACCCATTTGCTTTTATGGGTATTGGCGCCAACCAAAACCACGGTTACTGACGTGCCTTCCAGCTGCTTGTCAATCCAGGCCTTAATCGCTTTGTCACCTTGGCGTTGCACCGCCTCAAAATCAGCCTTATCTATAAAGCCTGATTTTGTCACGCCGGTGATCACATTGCTGTTACGGACGTTCATCGCGCGTTGCACGTCATCATATTTAAAGCTGAAGAACACTTTTCTTGCCATACCGATCCTTAAATAATCTTCAAAAGTTGCAGAGTTATTTTCTTGGCTTCATTCAGATCCGTTTCTTCGTCGCCAAGCGCTTGGAGTAACGGCAAAATATCGTTGCCGCGGGGATGAGTAGCCACATTGAATGCCTGTAGGACTTCTTCCCAAAGCTTCCGGGTTATGGAGCCAGTAATACCGATCGGAATGACAAATACACCTTTTTCTATGGCAATGTCAAATTCTTCACGCATCCCATTCGACTCTACTACCTCTCCGTTAACGAGCTTGTTGCCGAACAGAAAAATTGCTATGCCAGCGTGGTCAAGCATGGTGCGACGATACTCCCGCCACAAGTCGGGCAGAGGTCGATTACCTGATTGAGTTTGTGGAAACGGCCTAAGGACAAGCTGCTCACTATCCAAGCGCCCGCCGTTCATGATGGTTTGCTCAAGGACGCCGCTGATGACGGCACTTCCAATCCCGAGTCCGAAACCAGATATGACGCGAAACTTCTCCTTGCTGATTTCCCGGCTTAATTCGTATACAAAACGCTCCGCCTCGCCTTGGCTCCAAGGTGAGTAGTCGTGCGCGGCGCCAGAAACAAATACCGTACGCCTCTTGTGCCTATGCTCGACGGCCTTAAGGATCGCGTTGATGTCCTCGAATTCATCGACATAGGTCGTCTTTATTCCAACCCGCAGAAGCTCCCCCGCAAATAGTTGCTCTTTCCGCTGACGGTACTCGAAATCCGCTAGGTTCTCATTGTCATACCGTTTTGCTTTGCGAAGTATGCAGTGGTGCTGCCGTTGGTCGTGCCCATAGTGAATGCGAACACGGCTAAGAATATATTCAAGGTTGGGGTCGGTGAAGCTGAACCCTAAAAATAGAAACGTCTTAGACACCAAGTCACCACTGAGCGCAGTGATGAAGGGTTGCATCTTAATGTGATATCGCTCGTAATCGTCGCGGATCAGTACCGCATCGGCAGGATGAGTGGCATCACCGTGCATTTTGTATACCACAGCGTCACGGTTAGATCTTGTGACAGCAAGTTGCTTTACGGTGTATTTCACATCGGCGACTTTGCCGTTATGTTCCAGCGCTGATTCAATCAGGTTGTCGTAGTTGGTTGTCCAGAATGTCTCTATTGGCAGTCGCGCTAGGATCCGATGGTTATCTGTCGGCGCCACATTCGTTGAGAACTCGGTTACCAAGAGCTGGTTGAGTTTCGCACGATTGGCCTGATGCACATTCGCGTGGTACTGGGCAAGGGTGACCAAGTCCCATTCTTTCTCGACATCCAGGTCAAGATCCTCGGCAATGGGTTTTAGTAGAGTTTTCCAGTCAACGAAACCCGCGTCACGTGAGAAGCCTGCGCCAGCGAAAATGGCCAGGTTTCCTTCTTCAAGTTCCTTTGACAGCAGTTCAACCAGCCGGATTTGATCTCTATGCACTGTGCCCACCTTTGCTATTTGGCAATAAGTCTATCATTCTCAGCGGGTTAGATCCTCGTATCCTGAGTTATGTCTGCCTGCGGTTCCGTGGACCCATCGTGGTTACAGTGTTCAATCCAGGCGTGGAACAGAACTTTAATGTCATGCTCGAAGCTGGAACAGAACTTATTGTCATCATTCGGCGTTTTTGCTTGAAATTTAAGCAAAGCGTCGAATTTGTTCGCCGTCCGTCCAGGGATTGCTGTAACTGCGAGCCAAAAGCTCTTTTTGCCGATAGGTGTGAAATTTGTGAAAACGACCGCATAGCAGGGCGGACCAGAACTTTAATGTCATGGCGGATCGTCTAAAAAGCCGCAGTGGACCAGAACTTATTGTCACAAAGTTGCCAGAACAGAACTTATTGGCATAGACCAGGACTTTAATGTCATAGACCACGAATGCGCAGTGGGATGTTTTCCGCAACACCGGTATCACCCATCTGGTGGCGATCTCGGGCATGCATGTCTCCTTGTTCGCGCTGCTGGCCGGCAGCGCGGTTGCGCTGGCGTGGCGACGTTTGCCCTGGCTGGCGCTGCGGCTGCCGGCGCGCAAGGCGGCTGCGGTGGCGGCGCTGGCGGGCGGCGTGGCCTATGGCCTGCTGGCTGGCCTGGGGCTGCCGGTGCAGCGTGCGCTGGTGATGCTCGCGGTGCTGGCGGTCGCCTGGATGCTGGGGCGGGAGGTGGCACCCAGCCGGGTACTGGCGCTGGCCTTGCTCGGTGTGCTGCTGGCGGACCCATGGGCGGTGCTGGCGCCGGGCTTCTGGCTGTCCTTCGGTGCGGTGGCCACCATTCTCCTGGTGGCCAGCGGACGATTGGGGGTGAAACGCGGCGGCTGGCGCGCGGCGACCCGGCTGCAGCTGGGCATCACGCTGACCTTGTTGCCGGCGCTGCTGGCACTGTTCCAGTCCTTTTCGGTGGTGGCGCCGCTGGCGAATGCGGTGGCGATCCCGGCAATCAGCTTCCTGGTGACGCCGCTGGCCTTGCTCGCCGCGGCGCTGCCAGTGGAGGCCCTGCTGCATCTGGCGCACTGGCTGCTGGCGATGACCATGATTCCGGTGAACTGGCTGGCGGCGTCGCCCTGGGCCCTGTGGCAGCAGGCGGTGCCGCCGCTGGCCTTGATCGTGGCCGGCACCGGGGCTACCGCGGTGCTGCTGTTGCCCCGTGGGGCCGGTGGCAAGCTGGCGGCGCTTGCCGTGCTGTTCGCCTTGCTGAGCTGGCGGCCGGCGCGGCCGCAGGAGGGCGAGTTCTGGCTGACGGTGCTGGACCTGGGCAACGGTCTGTCGGTGCATCTGCAGACGGCGCGGCACGATCTGCTCTACGACGCCGGACCGCCCTACGGGCCGGCAGCGGACGCCGGCAGCCGGGTGGTGCTGCCCTATCTCGCCGGGCTGGGGGTGCAGCGGCTGGACCTGCTGCTGCTCTCGCATGACGACATGGACCACATCGGCGGTGCCGGGGCGGTGCTGGCCGGCATGCAGGTGGACGCGGCAATGGCCTCGGAGACCTTGCCGCTGCTGGCCACGACGGGGCTGCCCCTGCGCCGCTGCGCGGCCGGGATGAACTGGTCCTGGGACGGCGTGGCCTTCGAAGTGCTGCATCCGCAGGCAGGTCAGGCGCCGGCGCGGCGCAACAACGATGATTCCTGTGTGCTGCGCATCCGCGGCGCCGGCGGCTCGGCGCTGCTGGTGGGCGACATCGAGGCCCGCACCGAGGCGATGCTGGTGGGCCGCTTCGGCGACACGCTGGCGAGCGAGCTGATCGTCGTTGCCCACCACGGCAGCCGCAGCTCCTCCACCGCACGCTTCGTCGACAGCGTGTTGCCGGAAGCGGCCTTGTTCTCCAGCGGCTACCGAAACCCCTACGGCCATCCGCATCCGGCGGTATGGGCGCGCTGGCAGGAAGCCGGCGCGCGCAACTGGCGGACCGACGAGCAGGGCGGGCTGATCGCCCGCATGGGGCGCAACGGCCTGGCGGTGGAGGCGGTGCGGGAGTCGCGCCCGCGCTACTGGCACGGCCGCTGAGCCGCGGGACGCACGGTATGCCGGGCTTGCCCGGCGGGCGCGGCCGGCTGCTAGACTCGGCCGTCATCCAGACCACCGCCGAGCTGCCATGAGCCTGATCTCCGCACTGCGTCGCCTGTTCGATTCCCCCCAGCCCTTGCGCAACCCGCCACCGGCCTCGCTGCCGTCCGCCGATGAGCCGCGCCAGCGCGAAGTTCAGTGCCTGGGGCCGCATGGTCTGCATCGCATGGCCTACGTCGAATGGGGGGACCCGACCAATCCACGGGTGTTGGTCTGCGTGCATGGCTTGACGCGCAACAGCCGCGATTTCGACCATCTCGCGCGGGCGCTTTGCAGCCACTACCGCGTCGTCTGTCCAGACGTGGCCGGCCGCGGCCGCAGCGACTGGCTGGGAGTGAAAGCGGACTACGGTTTTCCGGTGTACGTTGGTGACATGGTGACTCTGCTGGCGAGGCTGGACGTGGAGGAAGTGCACTGGGTGGGGACTTCCATGGGCGGTATCATCGGCATGTTGCTTGCTAGCCAGCC
The DNA here is from genome assembly GCF_012911025.1 of Azoarcus sp. TTM-91. Classification (GTDB taxonomy): domain Bacteria; phylum Pseudomonadota; class Gammaproteobacteria; order Burkholderiales; family Rhodocyclaceae; genus Azoarcus. The sequence continues at coordinate 34,639 of NZ_WUEI01000033.1, forward strand.
GCATACGCCGGTGAAACGGCTGGTGCTCAACGACGTTGGCCCGGTGGTGACGGCCGCCTCGCTGCGGCGTATCGGCCAGTACGTGGGCAAGGCGCCGCGCTTTGATTCCCTGGCCGCGGCCGAAGCCTACATCCGCGAAGTCAGCGCGCCCTTCGGCGCGCTCAGCGACGAGCAATGGCGCCATCTCACCGTGCATTCGGTGCGGAAGGTGGAGGGCGGCTACACCATGTGCTATGACCCCGGCATCGGCGATGCCTTCCGCAATACGCCGCTGGTTGCCGATGTGGACCTCTGGTCGGTGTACGACCGTATCGCTTGCCCCACGCTGGCGCTACGCGGCGCAGCCTCCGACCTGCTGGAACCGGCGACGCTGCAGGCGATGGCTGGCCGTGGCCCCTGCGCGCGTACGGTGGAGTTCGCCGGCGTGGGCCATGCGCCCATGCTGATGAGCGAAGAGCAGCTCGCGGTGGTGCGGGATTTCCTGCTCGAAAGCGAGGGGTGAGCCGGATGCCGCCGCGCCGGCCTTGTTCATCCAGCCCTGGCTTTTCATTAGCCTGGCCTCGATCATTGCCATCGCGCTGTGCCGGCGGAACTTCGCTTCCGCGGCTTTGCGCGCGCTGGAGCCCTGAGCCCGCGCCAGTAACTTGGCTTGAAGCCGGGCCGATCGCCACACGCGAGCCATAGCCCGGCGTAGCCGAGCTGGGCTACAGCCGGAAACGGCTGACGGTGCTCAGCATGCTATCGGCAACCTGAGTCAGTGCCTGGGCGGAGCGAGAAGCCTCCGCGGTGGCGGCACCGGTTTCTTCCGCATGGGTGGCGATTTCCTCCACCCGCTTGGCGACCTCGGCGGAAGCGCCGGATTGTTCCCGCAGGGCGACGTCCAGTTCGCCGATGATGCTGGCGACCTGCTGGGAAATGTCCTGCAGCGCGGTGATGGTCCGCCCGGTGTGTTCCGCATGGCTGACGCTGTTGCTCACCGCTTCCACGCCATCGCCGATGCCAGCCACTACCTGGCGGGTGGATTCCTGGATGGCGCGGACCATCTCGGTGATCTCGCCGGTGGATTCGGCGGTGCGCTCGGACAGCTTGCGCACTTCGTCGGCGACGACGGCGAAGCCCCGGCCATGTTCGCCGGCGCGGGCCGCTTCGATGGCGGCGTTGAGCGCCAGCAGATTGGTCTGCTCGGCGATCTCCTTGATCACCTGCACGATGCTGGAGATGCGCTGCGAGTCGGTTTCCAGCCCAGCGATGCGTTCCGCCGCCGTCTGCACCACATTGGAGACGCGGCCGATTTCCTCCACCAGCTTGTCCACCGTACCCTGGCCTTCCAGCGCCTGCCTGCCGGCATCTGCGGCGAGCCGGCTCGCATCTCCGGTGCTGTCGGATACATGGGTGATGGAAACGGTGAGCTGCTCGACGTTGGCGGCGATGGCGGAGGCGGCTTCGCTCTGCACCGCCACGCTTTGCTCCATCTGCGACACCCCGTCGCCGAGCTGGCGGGCCGCGCCGGACACCTCGTCCGCACCCTGCCGGGTGGAGATCAGCGTCTCGCGCAGCGCGGCCTGCATGTCGCCGACAGCGCCCACCAGCGCGCCGATCTCGTCGCGGCTGCGCGCCGGCAGCTCGGAGCCGGACAGGTCGCGGGAGGCGATGCGCTGCGCGGCGGTAACCACGCGGGAAAGGCGGTTGCTCAGGAGGCGGGCGAAGAAGACGGAGCTGGCGAGGGCGAGGACGGTGCCGGTGATCAGCGCCGCAATCGCGGTGGTCCGGGCCTGGGCGGCGGCGTTGGAGCCCATGGCGGTGGCTGCGTCGGCATTCTGGCGGTTGTACGTCACCAGGGCTTCTATGGCGTCGCGGACCCGGTTGGCGGCAGGAAGCCAGTTTTCGCGCTGTACCTGCAGCGCCTCGCTTTCGCGCCCGGCCTTCTCGTGCTCGATGGCGGTGTTGACCACCTTGGCATAGTCCCGCGCGGTACTGCGGACAGTTTCTATCAGCCGCCTGTCTTCGTCGCTGGCAATGAGCGGGGTATAGCCGTCCACTGCCTCCTGGACCGAGGCGTCCAGTTCGCCGAGCGCCTTTTCCACCTTGGCTTTGTCGGCCGGGGCCGCCAGCAGGTACTCCAGGCTGCGTACCCGGTAGCGCAGGCGCAGTTCGCTGAGCTTGGCTGCCTGCTGCACCGAGGGTAGCCAGTTGCGGGCGACTTCTCCGGCGAGCTCGTCCACCCTGCCGATCTGCACGTAGCAGATGATGATGGCGGCAATGAAGAGGGTTCCGGATACGAGGAAGTTGAGAAGCAGCTTTCCACGTAGCGACAGATCGTTGAACCAGGTCATGGCTGCTCCCCCAAATTGTTGTTGTTGTTCCCGGTGTACGGCAGTGAGATTGCCGATACTAGCCGGATTTCCTCTCCGTCCGGCTATTCATGCGGATTAACGGGCTGACAGCTTGCCGGGTTTAGGGGGGGCTGCCCAAAGCGGGTATCGAAACCGTTCAGCGTTCTTCGCCCGTCTCCCCGGGCGGCGCCTTTTCGGCATCGGCTTCCAGGTGGATGGAGGCGGAGTTGATGCAGTAGCGCAAGCCGGTGGGTTGAGGGCCATCCTCGAACACATGGCCGAGGTGGGCGCCGCACTCATGGCACAGCACCTCGGTGCGGTGCATGAAGTGGCTGTGGTCGTCGGCGGTATCCACGTTCTGGGGTTCGGCGGCAGTCCAGAAGCTGGGCCAGCCGCAGCCGGCGTCGTACTTGTGCTCCGAGCGGAATAGCGGCGCGCCGCAGCTGGCGCAGGTGTAGGTGCCGTCGTCCCAGCGGTTCCAGTACTCACCGCTGAAGGCACGCTCGGTACCTTTCTCGCGCATCACGTGGTATTGCATCGGGGTGAGCGCGGCGCGCCATTCGGCGTCGCTCTTCTTGATCTTGCGGCTCATGGTGTCTCCTCTGTGTGGGGTGCCGGCAACGACTGAGGGCCCGCGCGGGCCCGGCAGGCCTCAGTGCAGATGCCGCGGCAGTTGTTCAGCCTGCTCTTCCGGCATCTCGGCATGCACGATCTCGCCTTCCGGCGAAGGGTACATGGGAGCGCCGCAGTCATCGCAGTACTCGAGCGGGAAGCGGTGCTCCAGGTTGATGATCTCGCTGACGCCGCATTCGCGCAGCACCGCCTCGATCTGAGCGGCGCAGTCGCTGTTCTCGTCCTCGGCGCCGAGCAGCGGCCAGACCACGCCATGCACCACCTCGTCGCGGTCGCGCAGGGTGAGGCCGACGCGGTATTCCTCCAGGTGGCGATCCCAGAATGGGGCGATGACTGCCCGCAGATTGGCCGCCGGGGCTTCCAGCGCGGTGCCGAGGTAAGCCACCGAGGCGCGCACCGCATACGGCCGGCTGTCCTTGTCGGCGCTGCGGCTGGCGGCGAAATAGGCTTCCGGCAGCACGACCTCCAGCGCGCAGCCGGGCAGCAGTGGGGCGAGGCAGGCGCCGCCCTGGGTGCGCCACTGGTTCAGCGCCTGCTCGCGGCTGCCATCGGCTTCCTGCCAGCGGAACAGCGGCTGGCCCTTGGGTACGGCCACCGCGGCCAGCAGGTAGCGGGTGTCGGATAGGAACTGGGCCGTCTCCGGCATGCCTTCGGTGTCGATGTGCAGGTCCTGGCCATTCATGGCCGCGCCGCCGATGACATGGGCGAAGGCGGCGGTGCCGCAATAGCCCTGCGGCAGTTGGTCAGGGCTGAACAGGAAGTCGGCCAGCGAGAAGCGTACGCCGTCGGCCAGGATGTGGGCCTGCAGATGGACGCGCAGGTTGGCCAGCACAGCCGGCGGGATGGCGGTGGCGGGGATGCGGTAGCGCGACCACGCCAGCACGGGGGCCGCGACCAGCAGCACGTCATGGTCGGCGGACAGCCGGGCGGCGGATTCGGCGCGCGACTCGATCTGGTCGGCGAGTTCGTCGTAAGCGCTGGCCTCGGTGCTGTAGAGGTGGTCCAGCGCGGCGTTCAGCGTTTCTTCGTCGTTGTCTTCCAGCAGTTCGTCGATGGCGGCGGCCAGGTTCTGTTCCCAGTAGCGGTCTTCCACCCGGCAGCCGGATTCGGCGAGACCTGTGGCGAGCCAGGCGAGTCGTTCGGCGTCGCGGCCTAGGCCGCCACGGCGCTTGAGGCGCGTTCTTTTCATCTCGTGTCCTGAGAATGTCCGGTGGAGCCTGGGCTCCGGGCGGACGGGGGCCGATATTCTAGCCCACCGCCCCTCTCTCCGCCTGCGCCGGCCCTGCTTCAATATTTAATAGACAGGTCGGACGAGACGCACGTTCTGCAGGATGGTGGCCGAGATTTCTTCGATGGACTTGGTGGTGGAGTCCAGCCAGCGGATGTTCTCCCGCCGCATGAGCTTCTGCGCCGCGTCGATCTCGTAGCGGCAGTTGTCCAGCGCGGCGTAGCGGCTGTTGGGGCGGCGCTCCTGGCGGATCTGCGACAGGCGCTCCGGCGAGATGCTGAGGCCGAAGAGCTTGTTGCGGTAGACATGGAGTTCGCCCGGCAGCTTGTTGCGGTCGAAGTCTTCCGGGATGAGTGGGTAGTTGGCCGCCTTCACGCCGAACTGCACCGCCAGGTAGAGGCTGGTCGGTGTCTTGCCGGAGCGGGACACGCCGACCAGGATCACGTCCGCCTCGGCCAGTTCGCCCTCGGAGGAAACGCCGTCGTCGTGGGCCATGGCGAAGTTGATCGCCTCGATGCGGTTCTTGTAGTCCATGCTGTCGGCGATGCCGTGGAAGCGGCCGACTGTATGGGTGGAGCGCTGGCCGAGCTCGGTTTCCAGCGGGCCGATGAAGCGCTCGAACAGGTCGAGGAAGAGAGCGTCCGCCTTGCGCAGGGCGGCGACCGTCTCCGGATTGACCAGCGTGCTGAAGACGATGGGGCGGGCGCCGTCGCTGGCGTGGGCTTCCCGGATCTGGTTGGCGCAGTCGATGGCCTTATCGAGGTCGTCCACGAAAGGGATGCGGATCTGCCGCATGCGCGATTCGGGAAACTGGGCGAGCAGGCTGTGACCCAGCGTTTCGGCGGTGATGCCGGTGCCGTCGGAGATGAAGAAGACGCTGCGGATCGGGGTGTCGCTCATGGGTTTTCGGGTCTCGGCGGAAGGGAATATCCGGTATTGGGGCAAACCCTGCGATGCGGCAGAGCAGCAAAACTCTTAAAATCGCATTTTGCTTTCTCCACAACAATTCCGGAAGGCCATCCATGACCCAGTACGTCATCCCCTTCACCGAACTCCGTATGTCCGACGTGGACAAGGTCGGCGGCAAGAACGCCTCGCTGGGTGAAATGATCAGCCAGCTACCTTCCAGCGTGCGGGTTCCCGGCGGCTTCGCGACCACCGCGGACGCCTACCGCGAGTTCCTGGCTCATGAGGGGCTGGTGGATAGGATCAACGCCGCGCTCGACGTGCTGGATGTGGACGATGTGAACGCGCTGGCCCGTACCGGCGCCCAGATCCGCCAGTGGATCGTGGACACTCCGTTCCCGGCCAAGCTGGAAACCGAGATCAAGACCGCCTACGAGCAGATCACCTCCGAAGGCGAGGGCAGTTTCGCCGTCCGCTCCTCCGCCACCGCGGAAGACCTGCCGGACGCCTCCTTCGCCGGCCAGCAGGAAACCTTCCTGAACATCCACGGCTACGAGAACATCCTGCACGCGATGAAGGAAGTGTTCGCGTCGCTGTACAACGACCGCGCCATCGCCTACCGGGTGCACAAGAACTTCGCCCACGCCGATGTCGCCCTCTCCGCCGGCGTGCAGCGCATGGTGCGTTCCGACACCGGCGCCTCCGGCGTGATGTTCACCATCGATACCGAATCCGGTTTCAAGGACGTGGTCTTCATTACCGCCTCCTACGGTCTCGGCGAAACCGTGGTGCAGGGCGCGGTGAACCCGGACGAGTTCTACGTCCACAAGCCTACGCTGGCGCTGGACAAGCCGGCGGTGGTCCGCCGCAATCTGGGCTCCAAGCTGATCAAGATGGTCTTCGCCGACAAGGCGGTGGCCGGCAAGTCGGTGCGCACGGTGGACGTGCCGGAAGCCGACCGCAACCGGTTCTCCCTGACCGACGAAGACGTGCTGGAACTGGCGCGCTACGCGGTGATCATCGAGCAGCACTACGGCCGCCCGATGGACATCGAGTGGGGCAAGGACGGCGAGGACGGCAAGCTGTACATCCTGCAGGCCCGCCCGGAAACTGTGAAGAGCCAGGACAGCGGCCTGGTGATGGAGAAGTACCGCCTCAAGCAGTACAGTAAGGCGCTGGCCCATGGCCGCGCCATCGGCCAGAAGATCGGTGCCGGTACCGTCCGCATCGTCGCCGACGCTTCCGAGATGAACCGCGTGCAGCCGGGCGACATCCTGGTCACCGACATGACCGACCCGAATTGGGAGCCGGTGATGAAACGCGCCGCGGCCATCGTCACCAACCGCGGTGGCCGCACCTGCCACGCGGCCATCATCGCCCGTGAGCTGGGCATTCCGGCCATCGTCGGCTGCGGCAACGCCACCGAAGTGCTGGAAGAGGGCGAGTCCGTCACCGCCTCCTGCGCTGAAGGCGACACTGGCTACGTTTATCGCGGCAAGCTGGACTTCGAGGTCATCACCACCGACATGGGCAACCTGCCCGACATCCCGGTGAAGATCATGATGAACGTGGGCAACCCGGAACTCGCCTTCGAGTTCGCGCAGATCCCCAACGGCGGCGTCGGCCTGGCGCGCCTGGAGTTCGTCATCAACAACATGATCGGCATCCACCCGAAGGCTATCCTGGAGCTCTCCCAGGTGCCGGCCAGCCTGCGCGACGAGATCAAGCGCCGCTCCCGCGGCTACGCGACGCCCAAGCAGTTCTTCATCGAGAAGCTGGTCGAGGGCGTGGCCACCATCGCCGCCGCCTTCTATCCGAAGCCGGTCATCGTGCGCATGTCGGACTTCAAGTCCAACGAGTACCGCAAGCTGCTCGGTGGCGACATCTATGAGCCGGAGGAAGAGAACCCGATGCTGGGCTTCCGCGGCGCCTCGCGCTACATCGCCCACAGCTTCCGCGACTGCTTCGAGTTGGAATGCGCGGCGATGAAGAAGGTCCGCAACGAGCTGGGCCTGACCAACGTGCAGATCATGATCCCCTTCGTGCGCAACCTGGAAGAGGCGGCCGGCGTGGTGGACCTGCTGGCGGAGCACGGCCTGAAGCGCGGCGTGAACGACCTCAAGCTCATCATGATGTGCGAGATCCCGTCCAACGCCCTGCTGGCCGATCAGTTCCTGCAGCACTTCGACGGCTTCTCCATCGGCTCCAACGACCTGACCCAGCTCACCCTGGGCCTGGATCGCGACTCCGGCCTGGTGGCGCATGCCTTCGACGAACGCGATCCGGCGGTCAAATTGCTGCTGTCCATGGCCATCCAGTCGGCCAACAAGCTGGGCAAGTACGTGGGCATCTGCGGCCAGGGGCCCTCCGACCATGCGGATTTCGCCGAGTGGTTGATGGACGAAGGCATCCAGACCATCTCCCTCAATCCGGATACCGTGGTGGATACCTGGCTGCGCCTCGCCAAGCACGGCAAGGCCTGATCCGCGGCTGATCTTCGCCAGAACGGCGGCCTGCGGGCCGCCGTTGGTCGTTGACGGCGGTGGGCTGTCGACCTCGTCAAAGGTGCTACACTCTCGGGGTTTTTCTGTTTGACCAAATGAACACGACGGCCTGCTGGCCGCGTTTTTCCGGTCGGACAGCCGAATTCCACCTTCCGCGCTGAACGACTTGTGTCCGGTCGTGTGCGGAACGAACCGGAGGACGAGGATGGCACTGGTCATTCTTTCCGCTGGAACGCTCGCCCAGTCAAAGGTCCGCACGCTGAGCCTGCGCACGACCGTGGGGATCGTTTCGGTTTGCCTGCTCGCGGTTGCCGCAGGCGCATTCGCACTCGGCCTGGGCCTCGGCCGCCAGGCGACTCCCGAACCACCGCCGGCAATGGGCTTGAAGTTCGACCAGCCCGAAGGCCGCATGCTGATAGATCGTGTCGGTGAGTTGTCCGGCCGCTTGCTGCGGCTAGAGAACGAAGCGCTCACCCTGGCCAGGCGTATCGACGTGGTCAAGGAGTTCGAGGAGGCGCAGAACAGCCGCGAACTGCCTCCGCCTAGCGCCTATGAAGGGGCGAAGCCGGGCACGCCCGCCGGCGGCCCCCTGATTCCCTTGACCGGTGCCCGGCTGGGAGACGTGCTCGAGCCTGCCGCCGCGGCGCCTTCCAGCGGTTTCGACGACCAGGGCAGCGGCCTGAGCCTGCTGGAGCAGGATCTGGAGCGGATGAACGCGACGCTGGCCGCCATTTCCCGTGCGGCGGACGAGCGCAACCTGCAGCTGATGACTTTTCCCAGCCGTATTCCGGTGCCCGGCGCGCTGCGCAATTCTTCCTTCGGCCGCCGCATGGATCCGTTCAACCGCGGTGCCGCATTCCACAGCGGGCTGGATTTCCCCGCCCCCACCGGCACGCCCATCGTCGCCAGCGCGGGCGGGCGGGTGATCTACTCCGGCTATCGCAATGATTATGGCTACACCGTTGAGATCGACCACGGCAACGACCTGATCACTCGCTACGCCCACTGCTCCCGGCTGCTGGTCAAAGCGGGCGAGGTGGTTACCCCGGGCCAGCGCATCGGCGCAGTGGGAACCACAGGCCGTTCCACCGGGCCGCACCTGCATTTCGAAGTCCTGAAAGGCGGGCGCTATTCCAATCCCGAGTTGTATCTCGCCAGTTCCTGAGCCGGGAGCGCGATGCTTTTTTCCCGCCGCTCCCGTTCCCACACCCGTTCCCTGACCGCGGGGGCGTTCGAGCTCTCGGTGCGCCGCCGCTACCGCCGTATTGCGGCCATCACTGGCATCTGCGTTGTTTTTTTTGTGCTGCTCGCTGGCGGCGTGCACTATTTTGAGAAGAAGTGGGCCCCCGCGATCCGTCTCGCCGAACTGGAGCAGCGGAACAGCGAGCTGCGGGAAGAAGTGGAGCGCCTCAAGCTTGAAGTGCAGATGGAGCACGCGACCCGCGGCGAGCTGGAGAAGCAACTCGCCGACCTGAGCAGCGAGGCGGACAAGCTGAAGAGCGAGCTTGGCTTCTACAAATCCCAAGGCGGCCTGCAGCGCCGCTGAGTACCGATTACCGATATCCAACTATCGTCGAGAGGCAGCGCATGTTCGGCAGCAAGAAACAGAGCAAGCAAAGCAAGTCCATTGAAGTCACCAAACTGTCCAGCCTGATCGCCGACAACGTGCAGATCGTCGGCGACGTGGTCTTCTCCGGCGGCCTGCGGGTCGATGGCAGCATCGAAGGCAACGTGGTGAACAAGGAAGACAGCAATGGCCTGCTGGTGTTGAGCGACAAGGGCAGCATCAAGGGCCGGGTCAGCACCTACGACGCGGTGGTGAACGGCACCATCCAGGGCGACCTGGTGGTGCATCACTTTCTGGAGCTGCAGGCAAACGCCAGGGTGTCAGGCAACATCAGTTACCGCCAACTGCAGATGGAGTGCGGAGCCGGGCTGGAAGGTCAGCTCTCCCGGCTGGACGATGAGGCGAAGGAGCGCCGGGTGGAGGACAAGAAGGTGGTCGATCTGCCCCACGCCGCAGGAAGCGCGTCCGGCTCGCGCTGAGGGCACCCTGCCGGAAGGCGGCCGCCTGGACCGAGCAGGTCCTAGGCGGCCGCTTTTTCTTTGTGCCCGTCTGCCGGCAGCCAGCCCAGCCAGCGGAATAGCAGCCAGGAGAACCAGGCGGCGAACCAGGTGGCGTAGAAGCTGAACACGACGTCGCTGAGGAAGTGCCCGCCCTGCGAAACGCGGGCAAGGCCGAAGAGACCGCCTGCCACCAGCCCGATCAGCGTCCACCGGCGCCGGGCAAGCGCGCCGCCGAGAAAGCCCAGGCTGACGATGTAGAAGCCGGCGGATGCATGACCGCTGACGAAGGAGCAGTTGTTGTCGCATTCCCGGCCGGGCACCATCGCCGGGGTGAAGCGGCTCTGGCCGCCGAACTCGCTGACCTTGGCCGGCCGCGCGCGACCCCAGTTGTCCTTCAGCACCACATCGATCAGCAAGCCCGGCCCCAGGGCCAGCGCGACAAGCAGATAGCCCACCTGGGCGCGCCGCCGGCGTCCTTTTTCACTACGCACGAAACAGAAAAAGAACAGGGCGAGGAAGAGGCTGATGATGATGGCCTTGGACATCACCGGAATGCCGCCATAAAGCGCCATCACCAGCGCGCTTTTTTCGCCGTTGAAATGGCCGTCGCTGAAGAAGGCTGCGCTGGTGGCGAGATCCAGTTGCGGCCACAGGGTGAACAGCAGGGCGAAGAACACCATGCTGACCACCATCGTGAGGGTGAGGCGACTCATTGTGCCGGGGTCTCCGTATTGTCTTCAGCCGGCGGCGGGCTTGCAGGGGGG
>NZ_WUEI01000034.1 GCF_012911025.1 Azoarcus sp. TTM-91
CGCTCATCCTGTTCGCCTACGGCCTGACCGAGTACCGGGCGCTCGCCGACGCCGGCTGGGTGCATGGCCTGAAGGTGGTTGCGGTGGCGGTGGTGGCGCAAGCCGTCTGGGGCATGGCGAAGACGCTGTGCCCGGACCGCCCGCGCGTCGCGCTGGCGCTGCTGGCTGCGCTGCTGACGCTGCTGCTGCCCTCGGCCTGGACCCAGCTCGCCGCCATCGCCGCGACCGGGCTGGCCGGCCGCTGGTGCCTGCGCCTGGCGCCGTCGGCGGCGGCGCATCCGGCGCCGCATGCGGTTTCACCGCGCCTGGGCATGACGGCCCTGGGCGCGCTCGTGCTCCTGCTGCTCGGCCTGCCGCTGTGGGCCTCGGCCAGCGCTTCGCCCAGCGCGGCGCTGATAGACGGCGTGTTCCGCGCCGGGGCGCTGGTGTTCGGCGGCGGCCACGTCGTCCTGCCCCTGCTGCAGTCGGCCACCGCCGCGGCCGGCGTGGTGGGCAATGCCGATTTCCTCGCCGGCTACGGCGCCGCGCAGGCGGTTCCCGGGCCCTTGTTCTCCTTCGCCGCCTTCCTCGGCGCGGTGGCCGACTGGCCCCTGCAGGGCTGGCGCGGCGGGCTGGTGCTGCTGGTGGTGATCTTCCTGCCGGCATTCCTGGTGCTCCTGGCCGCGCTGCCCTTCTGGGAACGGCTGCGCCGCCGCCGGCGGGTGCAGGCCGCGCTGGCCGGCATCAACGCCGGCGTGGTCGGCATCCTGCTGTCGGCGCTCTACGATCCGGTGTGGACCAGCGCCATCCACACCCGTACCGACTTCGCCCTGGCCCTGGCCTGCTTCGGCCTGCTCGTGCCGGGCCGGGTGCCGCCAGCGGTGGTGGTAGGGCTGGCCGCGCTGGCGGGGCAGCTGGCCGCCTGAGTCTGGCGGCCAGGCGTTCAGTGATTCGGACCGCACCGGTGATTTCGATGTAATGGGCGTCGATCCGGGCGATTTCTTCTTCGCTGCTTGGGGCAGATGCGTTCCGCGCCTGTTTCATCGCTGCCGGATGCGGCCGTCGGCAGGTCGTGCCAGGCGGGCGCCATCGTCCCACAGCGGGCGCGGTTGATGGCCCGGCACAATGCATGAGCACTTTCTCGCCCGTACCAGGGGCGCCACACGCGCGTGGCCGTTTTCCCAGGAGCGGGATAAGGGCTTTCCCGCGGTGAGGTCGCAAGGCTTGACATGCCATAAATGAAACGTATGATTCAAACAAACGTTTGAATCGACTCCGCCCGAGACGCCAGATGAACGACAGCGCGCTTCCCCGCCAGGCTTCCGAAACCCGCGACCGCATCCTGGATGCCGCCGAGGCGCTGTTCGTGGAGCACGGGCTGGAGGCGACTTCGATGCGGATGATCACCGGCAGGGCGAACGCCAACCTGGCCGCGGTGAACTACCACTTCGGCAGCAAGGACGCGCTCATCCAGGAAGTATTCCGCCGCCGTCTCACCGAGCTGAACCGCCAGCGGCTGGCGGCGCTGGACCGGCTGGAGGCGGAAGCGCAGGGCGCGCCGCTCAAGCCCAGCCGCATCGTCGAAGCCTTCTTCGGCACCGCGCTGGCGCTGGCGGCCGACACCGAGCACGGCGGCCACACCTTCATGCGCCTGCTGGGCCGTACTTATACCGAGCCGAACGCCTTCGTGCGCCAGTTCCTCGCCGAGGAATATGCCGAAGTGCTGGAGCGTTTCCTCGGCGCGCTCTACCGCGCGCTGGCGGACGTGCCGCGGGAGGAAATCCTGTGGCGCTTCCATTTCATGATGGGGGCGATGTCCTACGCCATCGCCGGCACCGATGCGCTGCAGCTCTTCGCCGGCACCTTCGACGATGCCGACCCGCAGCGGCTGATGCCGCGGCTGATGTCCTTCCTGCTTGGCGGCCTGCGTGCGCCGCTGCCGGTATTCAGCGCCGCGCGCGATGCTGCCGAGGGCGCCGCCGCCGCATAAAGAAACGCAGGTAGCAGGCGGGCGGCAAGGCCCGCGAACAGTCAGGTTCGAATCAAACGCGACCGCGCCGCAGACGCGCGGCGACGGAGACAGGAGACGACGATGATCTGGTGGCTGCTGGTTTTCTTCCCTCCCGTGGCAGGCGCGCTCGCCTATGGGCGAGCGCCTTTTTTTGCCTGGTACGCGGCGGGTCTGCTGTGGCTTGGCGCCTTGGCCTGGGCGGGCGGCTGGCCGCCGGCGGTGGCCTGGGTGGTGATCGTCCTCTATGCGCTGGCGCTGGGCGTGTTCCTGCTGCCGGCGCTGCGCCGCCGCCTGGTCAGCGCGCCGCTGTTCAAGGGCTTCCGCCGAGCGCTGCCGGCGATGTCGCAGACCGAGCGCGACGCGCTGGAGGCCGGCACCGTGTGGTGGGAAGGCGAGCTGTTCGCTGGCAAGCCGGACTGGCGCCGCTTCGCCGCCTATCCCTGGCCGCGGCTGAATGTCGAGGAGCAGGCTTTCCTCGACAACGAGACCAGCGAGCTGTGCCGCCGGGTGCAGGACTGGGAGGCCACCAGCCAGCACGACATGTCGCCCGAGGTCTGGCGCTACATCAAGGAGCAGGGCTTCCTCGGCATGATCATTCCCAGGGAATACGGCGGCAAAGGCTTCTCCGCCTATGCCCATTCCCAGGTGGTGACCAAGCTCTCCACCCGTTCCTCGGCGCCGGCGGTGACGGTGATGGTGCCCAACTCGCTGGGCCCGGCGGAGTTGCTGCTGCACTACGGCACGCCGGAGCAGAAGCGCCACTACCTGCCGCGGCTGGCCTGCGGCGAGGACATTCCCGCCTTCGCTCTGACCAGCCCCTGGGCCGGCTCGGACGCCGCCTCCATCCCGGACGCCGGCGTGGTCTGCCGCGGCCAGTGGCAGGGGCGCGAGGTGCTGGGCATGCGGGTGAGCTTCGACAAGCGCTACATCACGCTGGCGCCGGTATGCACCGTGTTCGGCCTCGCCTTCCGCCTCTACGACCCGGACCACCTGCTGGGTGGCGTCGAGGACATCGGCATCACCTGCGCGCTGGTGCCGCATGAGCACCCCGGCGTGGACATCGGCCGCCGCCACTTTCCGCTCAACGCGGTGTGGATGAACGGCCCCATCCGCGGCCAGGACGTGTTCATGCCGCTGGACTTCATCATCGGCGGGCCGAAGATGGCCGGCCAGGGCTGGCGCATGCTGATGGAGTGCCTGGCCGCCGGCCGCAGCATCTCGCTGCCCGGCTCCAACACCGGCATGCAGAAGCTCACCGCCCGCGCGGTCGGCGCCTACGCCCGGGTGCGCTACCAGTTCAAGACCGCCATCGGCCGCTTCGAGGGTGTGGAAGAGGCGCTCACCCGCATCGGCGCCAATACCTATCTATGCGACGCCGCGCGGGTGATGACCGCCGGCGCCATCGACCTCGGCGAGAAGCCCTCGGTGGTGTCGGCCATCGTCAAGTACCACGTCACCGAGCGCGCGCGGCAGACGGTGAACGACGGCATGGACGTCATCGGCGGCAAGGGCATCTGCCTTGGCCCGCAGAACTTCCTCGGCCGTGCCTACCAGCAGATTCCGGTGGGCATCACGGTGGAGGGCGCCAACATCCTCACCCGCAGCCTGATCCTGTTCGGCCAGGGCGCGATCCGCTGCCATCCCTATGTGCTGGAGGAAATGCACGCCGCCGGCAAGGGCGACCTCGCCGCCTTCGACCGCGCCTTCTGGGGCCACATCGGCTACACCCTGTCCAACGGCGTGCGGGCGCTGGTCATGGGCCTCACCGGCTCCCACTTCGTCGGCGTGCCGGCGGACGTGGCGCCGGAAACCCGCCGCTACTACCAGCAACTCACCCGCTTCTCCGCCGCCTTCGCCTTCCTCGCCGACCTCTCGATGGGCACCATGGGCGGCGCGCTCAAGCGCAAGGAAAAGCTCTCCGCCCGGCTGGGCGACATCCTGTCGCTGATGTACTTGGCCTCGGCCACGCTGAAGCGCTTCGAGGCCGAAGGCCGCCAGGCGGAAGACGCGCCGTTGATGCACTGGGCGATCTGGGACTGCATGTTCCGCGCGCAGAACGCCTTCGAGGGCGTCATCGCCAACTTCCCCAACCGCTTCTTCGCCATGCTGCTGCGCCGGCTGGTGGTGTTCCCGCTGGGCCGGCCCTACGTGGTGCCGTCCGACCGCCTCGGCCATGAAGTCGCCAAGCGCCTGATCTCGCCCTCGCCGACCCGCGACCGCCTCACCGCCGACGTCTTCCTGCCCACCGCAGTCGACGAACCGGTGGCTGCGCTGGAAGCGGCGCTGCTCGCCACCGTGGCGGCCGAGCCCATCGAAGCCAAGGTGCGCCGGGCGCAGAAGGAAGGCCGCTTCAAGCCGCGGCCGGCGCCCGGCGGCGGTGTGGACGCGGTGTGGCTGCAGGCGCGCGAAGACGGCGTCATCGACGACGACGAGTTGTCTATGCTGAAGCGACGGGGCGAACTGCGCGACAAGGTGATCCGGGTGGACGATTTCCCCTTCGAGTTCGGGGCAACGGTGGCGGCTGGCACGGGCGGCAGCGCGGCGGCCGCGCCCGGCGCCGCCGCGCCCACGCGGGCGGTGGCCTGAGGGCGGCGCACATGGATCGCAGCATCTACATCATCGACGGCGCCCGCACGCCTTTCCTCAAGGCGCGCAACGCGCCCGGCCCCTTCTCGGCGGCCGACCTCGCCACCGCCGCTGGCCGCGCGCTGCTGCTGCGCCAGCGCTTCGCGCCGGCCGAGCTGGACGAAGTCATCCTCGGCTGTGCCAGCCCCTCGCCGGACGAAGTGAACATCGGCCGGGTGGTCGCCCTGCGCATGGGCTGCGGCGCTGCGGTGCCCGGCTGGACGGTGATGCGCAACTGCGCCAGCGGCATGCAGGCGCTGGATTCCGCCATTGCCAACATCCAGGCCGGCCGCTCCGGGCTGGTGCTGGCCGGTGGCGTGGATGCGCTGTCGCGCGCGCCGTTGCTGTTCTCTGATGCGATGGTGCGCTGGTTCTCCGCCTGGTACGCGGCGCGCGGGCCAGTGGCGCGCCTGCAGGTGCTGCGCGGCTTCCGCCCGGCTTACCTCGCGCCGGTGATAGGCATCGTCAAAGGGCTGACCGATCCGGTGGTAGGCCAGACCATGGGCCAGACCGCCGAGAACCTGGCCTGGGAGTTCGGCATCTCCCGCGAGGAGATGGACGCTTATGCGCTGGAGAGCCACAGACGGGTGGCGGCGGCACAGGATGCCGGCCACTTCAACGACGAGATCGTGCCGCTGGTGAGCCCGGACGGCGATCTCCACGCCAGCGACGACGGCCTGCGCCGCGACGCTTCCACCGAGGGGCTGGCCAAGCTCAAACCCTTCTTCGACAAGCGCTACGGCCGCGTCACCCCCGGCAACAGCTCGCAGATCACCGACGGCGCCGCCTGGCTGCTGCTGGCCTCGGCAGCGGCGGTGGAGCGCCACCGCCTGCAGCCGCTGGGCCGCATCGTGGACAGCGCCTGGGCCGGGCTGGCGCCGGAGCGCATGGGCCTGGGGCCGGTGTACGCCAGCGCGCCGCTGCTGGCGCGCAACCAGCTCGCCAGCGCCGACATCGACGCCTGGGAGATCAACGAAGCCTTCGCCGCCCAGGTGATCGCCTGCCTGCGCGCCTTTGGCGACGAGGCCCTGTTCCTGCGCGAATTCGGCCGTCCGGCGCCCGGCGCGCCGGAGGCGGCGCGGCTCAATGTGGATGGCGGCGCGGTGGCGCTGGGCCATCCGGTGGGCGCCAGCGGCGCGCGCATCGTTCTCCACCTGCTGCGGGTGCTGCGGCGCACCGGCGGCAAGCGCGGCATCGCCGCCATCTGCATAGGCGGCGGGCAGGGCGGGGCGATGCTGGTGGAGAACCTGGCATGAACGCGGAAGCCAGCGCCCTGTTGCGCGCGGCGGCCGGCGGCCGCCACTGGCGCCTCGCCGAAGAAGCCGGCGGCCCCACCTGGCTGTGGCTGGACAAGGCCGAGTCCGCCACCAACACCCTGTCGCGGGCGGTGATGGACGAGCTGGACGAAGTGCTGGGCCGGCTGGAAGCGGCGCCGCCGCGCGCCCTCATCATCGCCTCCGCCAAGCCGGCCGGTTTCATCGCCGGCGCGGACGTCAGCGAGTTCGAGCAGCTGGATTCCGCCACCGCCGCCCGCGCCCTGGTGACGCGCGGCTGGGCGCTGTTCGAACGCGTTGCCGCGCTGCCCTTTCCCACGCTGGCGCTGATCCGCGGCCACTGCCTGGGCGGCGGCCTGGAACTGGCGCTGGCCTGCCGCTACCGGCTGGTGGTGGATGACAAGGACACCAGGCTGGCGCTGCCGGAGGTGATGCTGGGCATCGTGCCCGGCTGGGGCGGCATGAAGCGGCTGCCGGCGCTGATCGGCCCGCCGGCGGCGCTGGACATGATGCTGGCCGGCAAAAGCGTGGACGCGCGCCGCGCCAAGCGCCTCGGCCTCGCGGACGACTGCGTGCCGGCGCGGGTCATGGAGAACGCCGCCCGCATGCTGGTGCTCTCCGGCCAGCCGCTGCGCCAGCCGCCCTTGCTGGCGCGCCTGCTGGATGGGCCGCTGAAACCGCTGGTCGCCAACCGTGCCCGCAAGCAGCTGGAGGCGCGGGTGCGCGCGGAACACTACCCGGCGCCCTACGCCATCCTGGAGATCTGGGAGCGCCACGGCGGCAACGCGCTGGCGGTACCGGCCGGCCATCCGGCTTCGCTGGAGGCGCTGATCGCCTCGCCCACCACCCGCAAGCTGCTGCGGGTGTTCTTCCTGCAGGAGCGGCTGAAGGGCTACGGCAAGGAGAGCGGCTTCGCGCCGCGCCATGTGCATGTGGTCGGCGCCGGCGTGATGGGCGGCGACATCGCCGCCGTCTGCGTGCTCGCCGGCTTGACGGTGACGCTGCAGGATCAGTCGGTGGCGCGCATCGCCCCCGCCATCGGCCGTGCCGCCGAACTGTTCCGGCGCAAGCTGGGAGGCAGTGCTAAGAGCGGGCGCGGCAAAGGTGGCCGCGGCAAGGGCTCGCGCAGCGAAGACACCGAACGCGCGGTGCGCTTCGCGCTGGACCGCCTGCTGCCCGACCCGCAAGGCCACGGCGTGGCCCGCGCTGACCTGGTGATCGAAGCCATCTTCGAAGACCTGGAAGCCAAGCGCAGCCTGTTCGCCGAGCTGGAGCGCAAGGCCAGGCCGGATGCGTTGCTCGCCACCAACACCTCCAGCCTGCGGCTGGAAGACATCGCCACCGTGCTGGCCGACCCCGGCCGCCTGGTCGGTGTCCACTTCTTCAACCCGGTGCCGCGCATGCCGCTGGTGGAAGTGGTGAGCGGCGCGCAGACCGCGCCGGCGTTGGCCCAGGCCGCCGCCAGCTTCGTCCGCCGCATCGACAAGCTGCCGCTACCGGTGAAGAGCGCGCCCGGCTTCCTGGTGAACGCGGTGCTGGCGCCCTACATGCTGGAAGCGCTGCGCTGCGTGGAAGAAGGTATTGCGCCGGAAACGGTGGATGCCGCGCTGCTCGCCTTCGGCATGCCGATGGGGCCGGTGGAGCTGGTGGACACCGTGGGCCTGGATGTGGCGCTGGCCGCCGGCCGCGGCCTCACCGGCGGCGAGGCCCAGGTGCCGGCGCGGCTGGCCATGCTGGTGGAAGCCGGCCACCTCGGCCGCAAGACCGGCCAGGGTTACTACCGCTGGAAGGAGGGCAGGGCGGAGAAGTCCGCCGCCGCGACGCATGCCGCCGAGGGCGCCCCCGTGGGCCTGGCCGAACGCATCATCGCCCCGCTGCTGGCGGCGGCGCGTCGCTGCGTTGCGGAAAAGGTGGTGGCGGATGCCGATCTGGCCGACGCCGGCGTGATCTTCGGCACCGGCTTTGCGCCCTATACCGGCGGGCCCTTGCAATATCTGGAGGACGTGGGGGAATTCCGGATAGCTGGGCGTGCTGCGTTGCAGCAAAATAGCGGGGTTACAGACCAGACCCCCACGCAGGAAAAACCATGACCACCCCCCCGATCTCCCGCGAATCCCTCCCCGCCGACAAGCACCTCTCGCTGCGCGTGATGGCGATGCCGGCCGACACCAACCCGTCCGGCGACGTGTTCGGCGGCTGGATCATGTCCATGGTGGACATCGCCGGCTCCATCCCCGCCATCCGCCGCGCCAAGTGCCGCGTCGTCACCGTGGCGGTGAATTCCTTCACCTTCAAGCAGCCTGTGTCGGTGGGCGACCTGGTGAGCTTCTACGCCAAGGTGGAATCGGTGGGCCGCACCTCGGTGACGGTGGACGTGGTGGTTTTCGCCGAGCGCGGCCATGCCGAGCCGGTGTTCGTGAAGGTGACCGAGGCCAGGCTGACCTACGTGGCCATCAACGAAGCAGGGGAGAAATCCCCGATCCCGGCCGAATGACCGGGCAGTAACACCGCGGCGCCAGCGGCGCAGGCGAGCGCGGCCGACGACAACCGGGGCGGCAGTCCCCGGCGCGCCAAGGGCGGCAACGCCCGACAAAGGAGGAGACGACACGATGCAACGGAAAGAGCTTGCACGACTGATCCCGGCCGCCCTGGTGCTGATGGCGCCAGCCGCCGGCCACGCCGCCGGCTTCCAGCTCCTGGAGCAGAACGCCAGCGGCCTCGGCAACGCCTACGCCGGCTCCGCCGCGGTGGCGGACAACGCCAGCACCATCTACTTCAACCCGGCGGGGATGACCGAGCTGCGCGAGCGCGAGCTCTCGGTGGGCATCTCGGCGGTGCGGCCAGCCTTCAAGTTCGACAACGACGGCTCCAGCGGCACCGGCTTCCTGCAGGGCGACACCAAGGACGCCGGCTCCTGGGCCTACCTGCCCAACGGCTACCTGTCCTGGGCGCTGAACCGCGACGTCTACGTCGGCGTCGGCCTGGGCGCGCCCTTCGGCCTGATGACCGAGTACGACGACGACTGGGTGGGCGCCGCCCACTCGATCAAGTTCGACATCAAGACCTACAACATCAACCCCTCCATCGCCTGGCGGGTGAACGAGGTGGTGTCCATAGGCGGCGGCCTCAACTGGCAGCGCATGGAGGCGGAGTACGAACGCGCGGCGGCGGTGATCTCGCCAGCGCTGGCCGCCACCCACGCCATCCTGGAGGCGGATTCCGACGCCTGGGGCTGGAACATCGGCGCGCTGTTCAAACTCTCCGACGCCACCCGGCTGGGCGTGTCCTACCGTTCCTCCATCGAGCACAAGCTCAAGGGCGATCTCAAGGTGAAGGGGCCGGCCGCCGGCGCCACCGCGGCGCTCACCACCGGCAAGGCCGAGGCCAAGGTGGAGCTGCCGGATACCCTCATCATCAGCCTCGCCCACCGGCTGGACAGCCGCTGGGAGCTGCTGGGCGACGTGTCCTGGACGGGCTGGAGCAAGATCAAGGAGGTAGACATCGTGCGTACCTCCGGCGCCCTCGCCGGCGCCACCGTGCAGACGCTGGAGACCGAGTTCCGCGACACCTGGCGGCTGGCCATCGGCGCCAACTACCAGCTCAACGACGCCTGGAAGCTGAAGTTCGGCATCGCCTACGACCAGACGCCGGTGAAGGACAAGGAGCGCCGCCTGGTGTCGCTGCCGGACAACGACCGCACCTGGTTCACCGTCGGCGGCCAGTGGAAGGCCACGCAGGCGTCCACCGTGGATCTGGGGCTGGCCTACCTCTACGTGCCCAAGACCAAGATCGACAACAACCAGACCGCCGACGGCCGCGGCCGCGTCACCGGCGACTACGATTCCAGCGTGTGGATCGTCGGCGCCCAGTACTCGCTGGCGTTCTGAGCCTTGGCTGACTGACTCGCCCGCTCCGGCGCCGGCCGCACCCGCGGCCGCGCCCGGCTTGCGGCCGTGCCCGCGGGCGCGCGGCCGTCCCCGCTTCGCTTCGTCCCGCACCGGAGGAACGCATGAGCCGATTCATCATCCGCAAGGTCGCCGTGCTCGGCGCCGGCGTCATGGGCGCGCAGATCGCCGCCCACTGCGCCAATGCCGACGTGCCGGTGATCCTGTTCGACCTGCCGGCCAAGGAGGGCCCGCCGGACGGCGTCGTTCGCCGCGCCCTGGCCGGGCTGAAGAAGCTGGACCCGGCGCCGCTGGCGCTGCCGGAGAAGGTGGAACTGATCGAGGCCGCCACCTATGCCGACGGCCTCGCCCGCCTCGGCGAATGCGATCTCGTCATCGAAGCCATCGCCGAGAAGATGGAGTGGAAGCTGGACCTCTACGAGAAGGTCGTGCCCCATCTCAAGCCCGGCGCCATCTTCGCCAGCAACACCTCCGGCCTGTCCATCGCCGAACTGGCGATGGCGGTGCCGCCGGGCCGCCGCAGCCACTTCTGCGGCGTCCACTTCTTCAATCCGCCGCGCTACATGGCGCTGGTGGAGCTGATCCCGGCGCCGGACAGCGATGCCGCCATGCTGGACGCGCTGGAGACCTGGCTCACCAGCCGCCTGGGCAAGCGCATCGTGCGCGCCCGCGACACCCCCAACTTCGTCGCCAACCGCATCGGCGTGTTCTCCATCCTCGCCGTCATCCATCACACCGCCCGCCTCGGCCTGGGCTTCGACGAGGTGGATGCGCTCACCGGCCCGCTCGTCGGCCGGCCCAAGAGCGCCACCTACCGCACCGCCGACGTGGTCGGCCTGGATACGCTGGCGCACGTGGTGGACACCATGGCGGCCACGCTGCCGGACGACCCCTGGCATGCCTATTTCCGCCACCCCGCCTGGCTGGACGGGTTGATCGCCCAGGGCGCGCTTGGGCAGAAGACCCGCGCCGGCGTCTATCGCAAGGATGGCCGCCAGATCCTGGTGCTGGACCCGGAGAAGCGCGACTACCGCCCCAGCGCCGGCGAGGTGGCGCCGGAGGTCGCCGCCCTCCTCAAGCAGCGCGACCCGGCGGCGCGCTTTGCCGCGCTGCGCGCCAGCGACCACCCGCAAGCGCAGTTCCTGTGGGCCATCTTCCGCGACCTCTTCCATTACTGCGCGGTGCAGCTGGATGAAGTGGCGGACAACGCTCGCGATGTGGACCTGGCGATGCGCTGGGGCTTCGGCTGGGCGCAGGGCCCGTTCGAAACCTGGCAGGCCGCCGGCTGGGGCGCCATCGCCCAGGCGGTGGGCGAGGACATCGCCGCCGGCCGGGCGATGACCGAAGTACCGCTGCCCGACTGGGTGGCCGAGCGCAGCGCCTACGGCGGCGTGCACGAGCCGGACGGCTCCTGGAGCGCCGCCGAGCGGACGATGAAGCCGCGCTCCACGCTGGACGTCTACCGCCGCCAGCTCTACCCGGAGCGGGTGCTGGGCGAGGCCGCGCCCGAGGCCGGCGACACCTTGTGGGAGAACGAGGGCGTGCGCCTGTGGCGGCGCGCCGACCAGGACGCAGGCATCGGCATCGTCTCCTTCAAATCCAAGATGCACGCCATCGGCGAAGAGGTGATGGACGGCCTGCTGGAAGCGGTGGCGCGCGCCGAAAGCGAGCTGGACGGGCTGGTGCTGTGGCATGAACCGCCCTTCGCCGTCGGCGCCAACCTGCAACAGGTGGCCGCCGCCTGCGCCGCCGGCGAGTTCGGCCGCCTGGAAGCCACCGTGGCCAAGTTCCAGCAGGTGTCGATGGCGCTCAAGCACGCCCAGGTGCCGGTGGTGGCCGCGGTGCAGGGCCTGGCCCTGGGCGGCGGCTGCGAGTTCGCCATGCATGCGGCGCACCGGGTGATGGCGCTGGAAAGCTACGTCGGCCTGGTGGAAGTGGGCGTGGGCCTGATCCCGGCCGGCGGTGGCAGCAAGGAGTTCGCCCTGCAGGCGCACCGGCTGGCGCAGCGCGCCGCCGGCGGCGACGTCTTCCTCTACATCCAGAACGCCTTCCAGACCATCGCCCGCGCCACGGTGGCCAAGAGCGCCAGCGAAGCGGTGGCGCTGGGCTTCGGCCGGCCGGGCGATGACATCCTGCTGCATGCGGACGAGCTGCTCTACGTCGCCCTGCGCCGCGCCCGCGCGCTGGCCGAGGCCGGCTGGCGGCCGCCGGCGCGGGAACGCAAGGTGGTGGTGGCCGGGCGCAACGGCGTCGCCACCTGCGAGATGCTGCTCGCCAACATGGCCGAGGGTGGCTTCATCTCCGCCTATGACTACCGCGTCGGCAAGGCCGCCGCCATCGCCCTGTGCGGCGGCGAGGTGGACAGCGGCAGCGAGGTCGACGAGCAGTGGCTGCTGGAGGTGGAGCGAGCGCAGTTCGTCGCTCTGCTGAAAGAGGAGAAAACCCAGCAGCGCATCGTGCACATGCTGGAAACCGGCAAGCCGCTGCGCAACTGAGCGCCGGCCGAGGAGAACACACGATGAGCAAAGAGATACAGGACGCCTACCTCGTCGCCGCGGTGCGCACCCCGGTGGCCAGGCGCAACGGCGCCTTCCGCCGGGTGCGGCCGGACGACATGCTGGCC
Organism: Azoarcus sp. TTM-91; assembly: GCF_012911025.1. GTDB lineage: Bacteria > Pseudomonadota > Gammaproteobacteria > Burkholderiales > Rhodocyclaceae > Azoarcus. The sequence continues at coordinate 12,418 of NZ_WUEI01000034.1, forward strand.
CATGTGCTGCGCGCGCTGCTGGCGCGGGTGCCGGGCGTGGATGCCGGCGAGATCGGCGACGTCATCGCCGGCTGCGCCATGCCGGAAGCGGAGCAGGGCATGAACGTGGCCCGCATCGGCCTGCTGCTGGCCGGCCTGCCGGAGCGGGTGCCGGGCGTGACCATCAACCGTTTCTGCGCCTCCGGCCTGCAGGCGGTGGCGGACGCCGCCAACCGCATCCGCCTGGGCGAGGCCGACGTCATGATCGCCGCCGGCACCGAGAGCATGAGCGCGATGCCGCAGATCATGGGCAACAAGGTCAGCCTCAACCCGGAGATCTTCGCCCACCCGGAGAACGTCGGCATCGCCTACGGCATGGGCCTCACCGCCGAGAAGGTGGCCGAGCGCTGGCAGGTGAGCCGCGCCGACCAGGACGCCTTCGCGCTCGAATCCCACCGTCGCGCCACCGCCGCCATCGCCGCCGGCCGCTTCCGCGACGAGATCGCCCCCTACCCGGTGCGTGCCCACCTGCCGGGCGAAGGCGGCACGGTGCGCATCGCCGAGCGCCTGGTGGAAGACGACGAAGGCCCGCGCGCCGACGCCTCCACCGAGGGCCTGGCCAAGCTCAAGCCGGTGTTCGCCGCCCGCGGCTCGGTCACCGCCGGCAACAGCTCGCAGATGTCCGACGGCGCCGGCGCGGTGCTGTTGATGAGCGAACGCGCGCTGAAGCGCTACGGCTGCGCGCCGGTGGCCCGCTTCCGCAGCTACGCGGTGGCCGGCGTGCCGCCGGAGATCATGGGCATAGGCCCGGTGGAAGCCATCCCCCGCGCCCTGGCTCGAGCCGGCCTGCACCTGCGCGACATCGACTGGATAGAGCTGAACGAGGCCTTCGCCGCCCAGGCCCTGTGCGTCTCCCGCCAACTCGGCCTGGATGCGCGGAAGGTGAATCCCTTGGGCGGTGCCATCGCCCTCGGCCACCCGCTGGGCGCGACCGGCGCCATCCGCACCGCCACGCTGCTGGCCGCGATGGCACGCGGCGAAGCGCGCTACGGGATGATCAGCATGTGCATAGGCACGGGCATGGGCGCGGCAGGGGTGTTTGAGCGGGTGTAGCGGAAAGTGGTTTGGACGTGGAGAGGTGCTGGGGAGGTGGTTTGCGGGAGGCCGGAAAGGGCCTGCCGGCAAAGGCGCCTGAATGAGGCAACCGAAAGGCGCGGTTCCTGATAGACCGCGAGCCTCCAGGGCCCGCCGCCGCTCCCCCTCTCCCCTCGTGGGAGAGCGTTGGGGAGAGGGGGAGCGCCCGCCAGGGCGCTTGCGGTTATTCAATCCCCGTAGCCTCTTTTTCCCCCACCCGCTCTCGGCTAACCCCAGGGCACTCCGGCGAGCGAAGCGGTGCTTCACATTTTCCTCCCACGCCCCATTGCCCCAGGCCGTATCGGTCCAATCGGCCAAGGCATGGCGAGGTATACGCAGCATGAAGAGTTGTATACATATAAAAGGCCGCCATGGAGCGGCCTTCTTTTTTCGCCTTGAAGCGAACTGCCGATCTCTGCCTGCCGCTAGCCTCGTCTTTACCCTCCATCGCAGCCGCAAGAACCCGCTGCCGTTCGCCCTGAGCTTGCCGAATGGCCATGACTGCAAGGTATTGCCGCCCACGGCCCGAAACGCCAGCCATCCCAGCTGAACCCGGCAACCCCATTCCATCCCGCCGTCCATAAATAAAATACTTTTATGAGTAATTCAGTTTTACTGTGTATACACTTTGCCCTGTATACACCTTGAGCTGGATTGCCCCATGGCCTCCGCCCCCATCCCTGAAGCCGCCGAAGCCACCTCCTCACAGACCGTGCGCGCACTGCTGCGCCTGCGCGAGATGATCCTGGCCGGTGAGCTGGCGCCGGGCGAGCGGCTGTCGGAGCCGGTGATGGCCGAGGCGACCGGCATTTCCCGCACGCCCATCCGGACCGCACTGGTGCGGCTGCAGGAAGAAGGGCTGCTGGAGCCGATACAGTCCGGCGGCTTCCGGGTGCGGGCCTTCTCGCTGGACGAGATCCGCGACGCCATCCAGATCCGCGCCACGTTGGAAGGGCTGTCCGCCCGGCTGGCGGCGGAGCGCGGGGTGGCGCCGGCGCTGCTGGAGGCGCTGGCCGACTGTGTGGACCAGATCGACGAAGTGCTGGCCGGCGATGAAGCACTGAGCGAAGCCCGCTTCGCCGCCTACGTGGACGGCAACGCCCGCTTTCACGAGCTCATCGCCGGCGCCTGCGGCAGCGAGGTGGTGCGCCGCCAGGTGGAGCGGGCGATGGCGCTGCCCTTCGCCTCGCCCAATGGCTTCCTGCGGGTGCAGGCGGTGGCGCCGGACGCGCTGCACACCCTGCGTCTGGCCAATGCCCAGCACCGCGCGGTGGTCGAAGCCCTGGCCGGCCGCGAAGGCGCCCGCGCCGAGGCGCTGATGCGGGAGCACGCCCGCATTCCCCAGCGCAACCTCGAAACCACGCTCGCCCACCCGGCGATCCGCGAACTCATCCCCGGCGCCAGCCTGATCGTGCCCGGATAAGGCTTTCCCGCAGCACCAACCCCACGCAAAAAACAGAGAGGAGACAAGAACATGCAGATCCATTGCAGGCCCCTGATCGCCTGTGCGCTGCTGGCCCTGCCGGCCGCCGCCAGTGCCGCCGAGGAAGTCGTGCTGAAGGTGGCGCACTCGCTGCCGCCCACTTCCGCCGCCCATACCCGCTTCATCGTGCCCTGGTGCGACAAGATCGCAGCCGAGTCGGGCAACCGGATGAAGTGCCAGATCTACACCGCCATGTCGCTGGGTGGTACGCCGCCGCAGCTGCTGCAGCAGGCGCGCGACGGCGTGTCTGACATCACCTGGACGCTGCCCGGCTGGACGCCCGGCCGCTTCCCGATCTCGGAAGTGTTCGAGCTGCCCTACTTCACCGCCAACCGCGCGGCCTCCTCCCGTGCGCTGTGGGACTTCGCCCAGGCGGACGCGGCCGCGGAGTTCGCCGGCTTCAAGCCCATCGCCACCTGGGTCACCGGGCCCTATGTCTTCCATTTCCGCGACAAGCAGGTGAAGTCGCTGGAAGACATCAAGGGCATGAAGATCCGCGCGCCCTCGCGCCTGGGCAACAAGCAGCTGGCCGCGCTGGGCGCCATCCCGGTGGGCATGCCGGTGCCGCAGATGCCGGAGAGCCTGTCCAAGGGCGTCATCGAGGGGGCACTGGTGCCTTGGGAAGTAGTGCCGCCGACCAAGACGCATGAGCTGACGCGCTTCCACCTGGAGGCCGACACCGACCGCGCGCTGCTCGCCTCCACCATGGTCTTCGTCATGAACAAGAAGAAGTACGACAGCCTGCCGCCGGAGCTGAAGAAGGTCATAGACGACAACAGCGGCCGCGAGACGTCGGCCTGGGTGTCCCAGCAGTTCGCCCCGGCGGACACCGCCGCGCGCGAGATGACGGTGGCGCGCGGCAACACCGTGTATGCGCTGACGCCCGATGAAGCCCGGCGCTGGCAGCAGGCCAGCCAGGTGGTGGCCGCCGAATGGATCAAGGAAGTGAAGGATGGCCAGCGCCTGTACGACACCGCCAACGCGCTGGTGAAGAAGTACAGCGACTGAGGCGCCGGCCGGCAGCTGCGTGCGTCGGGTCCGCCCTGCCCGCCGGCAGCCGCTGCCGGCGAGCCACGGCCCGATCGGCGGCCCCGTTCTCCGTCGCAACCGTCGCCTGTCTGCCCGAGCGACAAACCCCGCGCGGCGCGCCTGATCTGCGCCGCGCAACCCACCCCGGAGGAATAGAGATGTTTCCCAAGAACGCCTGGTACGTCGCCTGCACGCCGGACGAGATCGCCGACAAGCCGCTGGGCCGCATGGTCTGCGGCGAGCGCATCGTGTTCTACCGCCCCCGCGCCGGGGAAGTCGCCGCGCTGGAGGATTTCTGTCCGCACCGTGGCGCGCCGCTGTCGCTGGGCTTCGTCGCCGACGGCCGCCTGGTCTGTGGCTACCACGGCCTGGAAATGGGCTGCGACGGCCGCACCGTGGCGATGCCGGCGCAGCGGGTGCGCGGCTTCCCCTGCATCCGCAGCTTTCCGGTGGTGGAGCGCTACGGCTTCGTCTGGGTATGGCCGGGCGAGGCGGACAAGGCCGATCCGGCGCTGATCCATCACCTCGAATGGGCCGACAACCCCGAATGGGCCTACGGCGGCGGGCTGTACCACATCAACTGCGACTACCGGCTGATGGTGGACAACCTGATGGACCTCACCCACGAAACCTATGTGCATTCCACCAGCATCGGCCAGAAGGAGATAGACGAAGCGCCGCCGGTGACCACGGTGGAGGGCGACACGGTGATCACCGCCCGGCACATGGAGAATGTGCAGGCGCCGCCGTTCTGGCGCGCCGCGCTGCGCGCCAACGAACTCGCCGACGACGTGCCGGTGGACCGCTGGCAGATCTGCCGCTTCACGCCGCCCAGCCATGTGCTGATCGAGGTCGGCGTCGCCCACGCCGGCCACGGCGGCTACCACGCCGACCCCAAGTACAAGGCTTCCAGCATCGTGGTGGACTTCATCACCCCGGAAACCGAAACCTCCATCTGGTACTTCTGGGGCATGGCGCGCCACTTCAAGCCGCAGGACGCGGCGCTGACCGCCACCATCCGCGAGGGCCAGGGGAAGATCTTCGCCGAGGACCTGGAGATGCTGGAGCAGCAGCAACGCAACCTGCTGGCCTACCCGGAGCGCCGCCTGCTGAAGCTCAACATCGACGCTGGCGGCGTGCAATCGCGCCGCATCCTGGACCGGCTGATCGCTGCCGAGCAGCAGCCCGCGGGGGAGACGGTGCCGGCATGAGCCGCAGGCGCGGCGGCCGCGGCCTGGCGCAGGGCATGGAGGCCTGCGCGCCGGGCGGCGGCCCGGCGTAGCCGCCAGCCTGGCCGCAACGGCCCCAGCGCCGGACGAACTCCCCGCGCTCCGGCTTGTCCGCCGGACAGCGGTGGAGCGCGGCGGGACTGGCGGGGCGGAAGCCGGCCTCGCCACGAGAGAGACAGAACAAACCCTTGCGCCGACGAGTGCAAGCCTGGCGTGCCGCGGCTGCGGTCCGCCGGCGCCATAGAGGACCCCAGCATGAACATGAACACAGCAGACCTGATCAAGGTGCGCGTCGCCGCCAAGCGGCTGGAGTGTGCCGACATCGCCGTCTTCGAACTGCAGGCGGTGGATGGCGCGCCGCTGCCGGCCTTCGAGGCCGGCGCCCATGTGGATGTGCATCTGCCCGGCGGGCTGGTGCGCCAGTATTCCCTGTGCAACCCGCCGGCGGAGCGCCACCGCTACTGCCTGGGCGTGCTGCGCGAGCCCGCCTCCCGCGGCGGCTCCTGGGCGATGCACGAGGCGGTGCAACAGGGCGACCTGCTGCACATCAGCCCGCCGCGCAACCATTTCCCGCTGGCCGCCGGCGATGCACCGGCGTTGCTGTTCGCCGGCGGCATCGGCGTCACCCCCATCCTGTGCATGGCCGAGGCGCTGGCCGCCGCCGGCCGCGACTTCCGCCTGCATTACTGCACTCGCAGCGCCGCCCGCACCGCCTTCCGCGACCGCCTGCTCGCCGCCGCCTACGCCGAGCGGGTGCGCTTCCACTTCGACGACGCGCCTGCCGCCGAACGCCTGGACATCGGCGCCGCGCTGGCCGCCGCCGCGCCGGACAGCCATCTCTACGTCTGCGGCCCCAAGGGCTACATCGAGGCGGTGCTGGCCGCCGCCCGCGCCGCCGGCTGGGCGGAAAATCGGCTGCATTGCGAGTTCTTCGCCGCCGAGGTGACCCCGCAGGCAGGCGACACCGCCTTCGACGTGCGCCTCGCCAGCTCCGGCCGGGTGGTGCACGTCGCCGCCGCGCAGACGGTGGTGGCCGCGCTCGCCGCCGCCGGTGTCGAGGTGCCCACCTCCTGCGAACAGGGCGTTTGCGGCACTTGCCTCACCCGCGTGCTGGAAGGCACGCCGGATCACCGGGACCTCTACCTGACCGAGGAAGAACAAGCTGCCTGCGACCAGTTCCTGCCCTGCTGTTCGCGCGCCAAGGGCGGGCTGCTGGTGCTGGATCTCTGAGCCGGCGCGCCTGAGGCGGCACGGGGCGGTTCCCGCGCCGTGCCGCCGGTCAGCGCCGGCTGCCCCGCCGGCGCCATCCAGCCGGCGATTGAAAGCGCAATGGCCGGCGCCCGGATTGTTCCCGCAAGGCCCTGGCGGCTACGTCCCGCGCCGGGCCGCCTGCGTGCTCTCAAGGCCCGCCCAGCTCCGCCGCCTCCAGGAAGAAGGCCGGATTGCCGGCGATGCGCGCCAGCATGAACTCGATGAAGGTGCGCACCCGCAGCGCTTGCTCGCCGCGATGGCGGTAGTAGAGGTAGATGGCGTCGCGCTCAGCCACATGTGGCAGCAGCAGCGGCACCAGCCGGCCGGCGCGGATGTGGCCCACCGCCGAAAAGCTGCCGAGCTGGCCGATGGCGAGGCCGGCGAGCACCGCATCCAGTTCGGCGTCCACATCGTTGCAGCACAGCGTGGGGGTGATGTCCCGGTACACCAGCTCGTCGCCGACGCGGAACACCCAGGGCGCCAGCTTGCCGGTGTTGGCGCGGCGATAGCCGGTGCAGCGGTGGCCGGCGAGAGCGTCGATGTGGTCTGGCCGGCCGTGGCGGGCGAGGTAGTCCGGCGCGGCGCAGACGATGAGCTGTATCGGCAGCAGCCGGCGGGCGATGGCGCCGCCGGCCGGCGGCGTGCCACCGCGGAAGCCGACGTCGGCGCGGTCGGCGACCAGGTCGGTGAGGTGGTCGTCGAAAGTCACATCGAGCTGCACCTCCGGATGCACGGCGGCGAATTCCAGCATCGCCGGCCACAGCACCGAGCGCCCCAGCGCCGCCGGCGCGCTTACCCGCAGCGGGCCTGCCAGCGCCTCGCGGCTGCGGCGGGCGTCCTCCAGCGCGAAGGAAAGCGCCGCCAGCGCCGGGGCCACGTTCGCCAGCAGGCGCTCGCCTTCCTCGGTCAGGCTGAGCTTGCGGGTGGTGCGATGGAACAGCCGCACGCCCAGTGCCTTCTCCAGCTGCATCACCGTCTGGCTGGCCGCCTGGGGCGACACGCCCTGGTCGGCTGCCGCCTTGCGCAGGCTGCCCAGCGTGGCGGCGCGCACGAAGAGGGAAATGCCGCGGATCTCGTTCATGGTCTTGTTCTCCGTGGGCGCTCTGGCGGGGGCACGGCCGGCGCCGGCGTCGCTCGCGGTCCGGCATTCTTCACATGGCCCGGTGGCGGTGCCGGGGCGATGTCCGTCCGCCGCCTGGTCCATGCCACCTGCTCCGGTGTTGGCCGCAATAGGTCAGCGCGGGCGGGTAAAGGTTCGGTGGCTAAGGCAGGGGGATGATGAGGACATCCGGCAGATTATCAATTTCAGATTGATTATCTATCCAGCACTGGCCGGCTATTCGGTGAAAAACGCCCGCTCTAAGCTGCGCTCACCTTCAACCGTAGCAGGAGCAGGAACATGCAAAGCAACATCCAACAACAGGCTTACAAGCGCGTCTGGTTCATCACCGGCGCTTCCCGCGGGCTGGGCGCGCTGATCGCCGAGGCGGCGCTGGCGGATGGCAACGCGGTGGTCGCCACCGGCCGCAATGCGGCAGCGGTGGCCGAACGCCTGGGCAGCTCGCCGGCGCTGCTGCCGCTGGCGCTGGACGTTACCGACGAAGCCCAGGCCCAGGCTGCGGTGGCGGCTGCGCTGGCCACCTTCGGCCGTATCGACGTGCTGGTGAACAATGCCGGCTTCGGCTTGCTGGGCGCGGTGGAAGAAGCATCCGAGGCCGAAGTGCGCAGACTGTACGAAACCAATGTGTTCGGCCTGCTCAAGGTCACCCGCGCGGTGCTGCCGGCGATGCGGGCGCGCGGGGCCGGCCATGTGATCAATTTTTCCTCCATCGGCGGCTACCGCTCCGCCGCCGGTTTCGGCGTCTATTGCTCCACCAAGTTCGCAGTGGAAGGGCTCACCGAGGCGCTGCACGCAGAGCTCGCCCCGCTGGGCATCCATGCCACCGTGGTGGAGCCGGGCTACTTCCGCACCGACTTCCTCGATGCCAACTCGCTGGCGGTGTCCGCCGAGATGCCGGATTACGCCGCCACCGCCGGTCAGGTGCGCCGCGCCGCCGCCGGCCTCAACCACCAGCAGCCCGGCGATCCGCTGAAGCTGGCCTCGGCGATGCTGGTGCTGGCAAACGCCGCCCAGCCGCCGGTGCGCCTGCCACTCGGCTCGGACACGCTGGCGGCGATTGCAGCCAAGCATGCCGAGGTGGCGCGGGAAACGGAGGCATGGCGGGCGCTGGCGGCGTCTACGGATTTCCCCGCTTGAGGGGCAGGGAGGCCGGCGGAAAAGATGAGCGGGGCGGGCTCTCTATCCCGCGAGGGGGCGCAAGCTGCTATCAAACCCCGGCCCCGATTCCGTGATCCGCCCTCGACCGGCGGCTACACTGGAAGCAACGCCTCCGCCGCCAGGCGGGATCATGACAATGGAGACGACACCATGGCCGGAACCGTCCTGCTCGACGTGGATCAGCGGGTTGCCACCCTCACCCTGAATCGGCCGGAGGCGCTTAATGCGCTGTCGGTGGAGATGATGCAGGACCTCGCCGCCGTCGCTCGCGACCTCGCTGCGCGCCGGGATATGGATGTGATCGTCGTCACCGGCGCCGGCGACCACTTCATGGCCGGCGGCGACCTCAAGGATTTCGCCCGCCACCTGCACCTGTCACCGGAAGCGCGGCTGGCCACCTTCAAGGCCATGATCGCCCAGCACATCAACCCCACGGTGGAAATCCTGCAGGGCCTGCGCCAGCCGGTGATCGCCAAGGTGCGTGGCGCCTGTGCCGGCTTCGGCCTGTCGCTGATGCTGGGTTGCGATCTGGCGGTGTGCGCGGATAACGCCGCCTTCACCACCGCCTATGCCGGCGTCGGCCTGTCCGGCGATGGCGGCGCTTCCTACTTCCTGCCGCGGGTGGTGGGGCGGCGCAAGGCGATGGAGCTGCTGTTGCTGGCCGAGCGTTTCGACGCAGCCGAGGCGCTGCGCCTGGGGCTGGTGAACCGCAGTGTGCCGGCGGCCGAGCTGGATGCCGAAACCGGCCGCCTGGTCGCCCGCCTGTGCGCCGGGCCGCGTCAGGCGCTGTGCGAGATCAAGCATTTGCTGATGGATTCCCACGCCAACCAGCTGGAATCCCAGCTACAGAACGAAGCGGAGGCCTTCGGCCGCTGCGGCGCCACCGCCGACTTCGCCGAAGGCGTGAACGCCTTCATCGAGAAGCGCCGGCCCACCTTCCACGGCCGTTGAGCCGGGCGGGGGGCGCAGCGGAAACCCGCCGCGGGTCTCCTGCCCTCAGCGCGACAACCGGTAGGCTAGCAACCCCAGCCACTCGTGCAGCGCGAACCAGCCAGCGTAGGCGGCGGAGGCGCTGGGCAGGTGCAGCCTGTCTTCCGCGTTCTCCACCGCCTGCCCCAGCCAGGCCGTGGGCGCCGCCACCACCTCCAGCCCGGCGGCCTCGAAGGCTTCCTGGGCGCGGCGCATGTGGGCGGCGTGAGTCACCAGCAACACCTTTTGGATGCCGGCTTTGCGCAGCAGCGCGGCGGAGAGCTCGGCATTCTGGCGGGTGTCGCGCGAGGCGTTCTCCACCCAGCGGGGCGCGAGGCCGAAATCCTGCTGCAGGCTGAGGGCCATCAGGTCCGCTTCCGCGAGGCCGCCGGTGGGCGCGCCGCCGGTCACCAGCAGCGGCAGGCCGGTATCCCGCGCCAGCCGGGCGCCATAGCGCAGCCGTTCCAGCGACAGCCGGTTGATGGTTTCGCCGCCGTATTCCGGCGCGTTCTGGCGCTTGCCGGCGGCCAGCACCACGATGGCGCCGGCGTCGCCGATGGCGGATATCTCCAGCGGCGGCGGCTCCAGCGGCGTCAGCAGGCGATTGACCGGACCGGGCGTGACCAGCAGCAGCGCCAGCAACAGCCCGCCCCAGGCCAGGGCCAGCCCGAGGCGCCGGCGGCGGCGGAGCAGCAGCAGGCCGAGGGCGATGGGCAGCAGCGGCAGCAGCGGCGGCAGCAGCAGGACGGAAACCAGCTTCTTCAGCCAGAACAGCAGCAGGGGGAGGTCGAAATCCATCCGTATTTGGCGGCAGGTAGGCGGGGCCAGTATTATCAGGCGAATCTTCCTGACCGCCATGCCGGCCCCGCCCATGCCTGATCACCGCTTCGGCATCGAATCGCTCTGCCTCCACGCCGGCCAGCAGCCGGACGCCGCCACCGGCGCCCGCGCGGTGCCCATCTACCAGACCACCTCCTACGTTTTCGACTCGGCGGAGCACGCCGCCTCGCTGTTCAATCTGCAGACCTTCGGCAACGTCTATTCCCGCCTCGCCAACCCGACCGTGTCAGTGTTCGAGGAGCGCTTGGCGGCGCTGGAGGGCGGCCGCGCCGCGCTGGCGGTGTCCTCCGGCCTGGCGGCGCAGATGACCGCGCTGCTGACCCTGGCCGCTGCCGGCGACCGCATCGTCGCCGCCCGCACCTTGTACGGCGGCAGCTACTCCCAGCTGGATGTGAGCCTGCGCCGGCTGGGCATCGAGACCGTGTTCGTCGATCCCTCCGACCCGGAGAATTTCCGCGCCGCCATCAACGACCGCACCCGCGCGGTCTATGGCGAAATCATCGGCAACCCCGGCCTCAACGTATTCGACCTGGAAGCGGTGGCCGCCATCACCCGCGAAGCCGGCGTGCCGCTGGTCATCGACAGCACCCTGGCCTCGCCCTATCTGTGCCGGCCGATGGAGCACGGTGCCGACATCGTCATCCACTCCGCCACCAAGTACATCGGCGGCCACGGCACCACGCTGGGCGGCGTGCTGGTGGAGTCCGGCCGCTTCCCCTGGGACAACGGCCGCTTCCCGCACATGGTGGAGCCCTCCGCCGGCTACCACGGCGTGCGTTTCTACGAGACCTTCGGCGACTTCGGCTTCACCATGAAGGCGCGCATGGAAACCCTGCGCACCTTCGGCCAGGCGCTGTCGCCCTTCAACGCCTTCATGCTGCTGCAAGGATTGGAAACCCTGCATGTGCGCATGGACCGCCATGTGGAGAACGCCCGCGGCGTGGCGAACTTCCTCGCCAACCATGCGGCGGTGGACTGGGTCAGCTACCCCGGCCTGGAATCCAGCCCGGACTACGCCCTGGCCAGGCGCTACCTGCCCAAGGGCGCCGGCGGCATCCTGTCCTTCGGCATCCGTGGCGGCCAGGCCGCCGGCGAGCGCTTCATCGAGGCGCTGCAGATGATCAGCCACCTGGCCAACGTCGGCGACGCCAAGACGCTGGTGATCCACCCGGCTTCCACCACCCACCGCCAACTGTCCGAAGAAGAGCAGCGCGCGGCCGGCGTGCCGCCCGACATGGTGCGCCTGTCGGTGGGCATCGAAACCCTGGACGACATCCTGTGGGATCTCGACCAGGCGCTGTCGAAAGCGGCAGGCTGAGGCGGGGCGGCGGGCATGCGCGAACTGCTGTGGGCCGGCATCGCCATCCTGCTGTTGTACGGCGCCTGGCAGCTGCTGCGCGCCCTGGCCGCAGGCCGCCGGCGGGCGCAGGAAAGCGCCCGCCCGGCCCGCCGCGAAGCGCCCGCCGCGGAGGACGCCGGCGAGGACGATGAGGACGACGAAGAGGGCTTCGAGGGTGGCTTCGATTACGCCCCGGTCGCCCGCCCGCTGCCGCCGCCCGCCGCTACCGGCATTCCCCCCGCCGCGCCGCCGCCTGCCGCCGCGTCCGCACCCGCAGGGCCGGATGCCTTCCAGCTGGAACTCGAACTGCAGCGCATGCGCCGCGAGGTCGCCGGCCTGCGCGCCGCGCTGGAGGTGCAGCAGGGCGAGATCGGCGGCCTGCATGAAAGCGTGCGCCTGCTGCGCGAGCAGCTTGAAAGCGCTGCTGCCACGCCCGCCGGCGCTCCGCAATACACCGAGGCGCTGGTATTCGCCCGCCGCGGGCTGCCGGCGGAACTGATCGCCGAGCGCTGCGACATCAGCGTGGCCGAGGCGGAGCTGGTGCGCTCGCTGGCAGCGCGCGGCGAAGACGCACAACGATGAGCATGGCGCCCGAACGCAAGCAGGCCCTGATCCGCGCCGGGGCGGCCGTTGGCCTGGCGATGCTGCTTTTCGTCGGCCTGCTGGTGGCTGAGGACGGCAAGCCCCTGGTGCCGCCGAAAGCAGTGGAAAAGCCTGCCGCAGCAGCAGCGAGTGCGCCGGCTGCCGGGAGCGAAGGGCCGGCCGCGGCGGCGCAGCCCCCGGCGATCGATGTCGAAACGCCAGCGGTGGCAGCAGTGGTGGCCGGCGCTCCTGCGGCGGCGCCGGGCGGTGCATTGCCCGAACTGGCCCCAGCGCACACGCCGCCGGCGCCGTCACCGGTGGTCGCACCAGCACCCGCGCCGGTGCCGGCCGCCGCCGTGGCGCGTGCGCCGGCGAAGCCGGCCGCGGCGCTGCCGGATGGCTTCCAGGTTCAACTGGGCGTGTTCGGCGACGCCGCCAATGCCGACGCGCTGCGCCAGGAACTGGCCCGGCGCGGCCTGCCGGCGCGGGTGGAAACCCGGGTGGTGCTCGGCCCGTACAAGGATCGCCACGCGGCGGAGGCCGCGCAGGCGGCGGTGCGCCGCGACGGCCACGGCCCGGGCGTGATCGTGCCGCCCAAGGGCGGCGGGAACTCCGGCCGTCCGGCAAAGTAGACGCAATTGGGAGCCGCCCGGCGCCGCAAGGCCGGGCATTGGGGCCGCCGCAGCTGGTGGCCGGGTTGGATGAAGCGCATCGTCGCAGGAGAACAAGGATGAAGATAGAAAGCCCGGTATTCGGTACTGCGGAAATCGCCGACGACAAGGTGATCGAGTTTCCGGCGGGGCTGCCCGGCTTCGAGAGCTGCCATCGTTTCGTGGTGGTGCACGAGGCGGGCAGCGCCGCCGGTGTGTTCATGCTGCAGAGCGTGGATGAGCGCGACGTGGCCTTCTCCATCACCGGTCCGGAGCTGCTGGGCGTCACCTACGAGTTCCAGCTCAGCGACGAAGAGGTGGAATTGCTGCAGCTCAAGCGGCCGGAAGACGCGCTGGTCGCCATCATCATCCGCAAGGAAGACGCCAGCGGCTCGCCGGCCACCGCCGGCCTGCGCGCCAACTTCATGGCGCCGCTGGTATTCAACCTCAGCGCCAGGCGCGGCCTGCAGAAGGTGATCAACCGCCTGGGCTGCGACATCGTGCTGCGCGCCCAGGGCTGAGGTCGGGCGCTTTCCGCAAGTCGCCTGGCGCGGCGGCGGGGGGCCGGCGTCAGTCGTCGTGCGCCGGGTTGCCGCCGCGCGGGCTGCTCACTCCGGCGGCGTCTCCAGCTGCTTTTCCAGCCGGCGAGCGAACACCTTCATCTCCTTGGCCGCCTGCAGGTCGCCGCGTTGCTCGGCGACCGCGATGCCTTCGCGATAGGCCTGCAGCGCGCCGGCTGCGTCGCCGCTGGTGGCCAGGGCCTTGCCCAGGCCCTTCCAGGCGGCGGAGTAGGCCGGGTCGCGCGTCACCGCGTCGCGGAAGTAGCCGGCGGCGCGGGCCGGATCGCCGGCCAGCCAGCCATTGCCCAGCGAGAAACGCAGCATGGCGTTGTCGCGCGGGCCGTCCAGCAGTTTTTCCAGGTTGGCGATCATCTCTGGCGTCATGGCCGGCTGCGCTCCCATGCAGGTTTAAAATGGCGGCTTACGCCCCTCATACGAAAAGGATGATCCCATGAGCCGCAGCATCGTCTCCACCCCCAAGGCGCCCGCCGCCATCGGCACGTACTCCCAGGCGGTGAAGGCCGGCAATACGGTCTACCTGTCCGGCCAGATCGGCCTGGACCCCGCCAGCATGCAGCTGGCCGACGGCTTCGAGGCGCAGACGGTGCAGGTGTTCGAGAACCTGCGCGCGGTGGCCGAAGCCGCCGGCGGCAGCCTGGCGGACGCGGTCAAGCTCAACATCTACCTGACCGACCTGAGCAATTTCGCCAAGGTGAACGAGATCATGGCGCGCTACTTCGCCGAGCCCTATCCGGCGCGCGCCGCGGTCGGCGTCAAGGAACTGCCCAAGGGCGCGGTGGTGGAAGCCGACGCGGTGCTGGTGCTGGGCTGATCCTCGCGGCCGCCGCCCGCCCGTCCGCAGCGAGTGACGGGCGGGCGGCGGATGCGTTCCTCTCCGGCAAACCTTCCTCTTCCTCCTTCCCGCCAGCGGCACGCCTGAGGCGTCCCGCTCGAAAAGTCCGCCCGTCCTTTGTCCGCGTCCCCGCCTTCCACCGCCAGCTTCACGCCCGCGCCACGCGGCTGGCCTGGCGTGAACCCGCAACTGGCCGGCCGCCTGGCCAAGCTGGACATCCATGGCATGCGCGACCTGGTGCTGCACCTGCCGCTGCGCTACGAGGACGAGACGCGGGTGACCGCCATCGAGGTCGCCCGCGCCGGCTTCCCCGCCCAGGTGGAGGGCGAGGTGCTGTCCTGCGAGGTGCAACTGCGGCCGCGCCGGCAACTAGTGGCGCGCATCGCCGATGCCAGCGGCTCGCTGGTGGCGCGCTGGCTCAACTTCTACCCCTCGCAACAGAAGCAGCTGGCCGTCGGCAGCCGGGTGCGGCTGTTCGGCGAGGTGCGCGGCGGCTTCTTCGGCGACGAGATGGTGCATCCGCGGGTCAAGCCGGTCGCTGCCGGCGAAGGCCTGCCGGAGGCGCTGACGCCGGTCTACCCGACCACCGCCGGGGTCGGCCAGGCGACGCTGCGCAAGCTGATAGACCGCGCGCTGAAGACGGTGCCGCTGGACGACCTGCTGCCGGAGCCGATACGCCGGCAGCTGGATCTGCCCGGTTTCGCCGAGGCCATCCGCAGCCTGCACCACCCGGCGCCGGACGCGGACGCCTATTCGCTGGAGAACCGCGAGACGCCCGGCTGGCGGCGGATCAAGTTCGAGGAATTGCTGGTGCAGCAGCTGTCGCTGCGCCGCGCCTACAACGCCCGCCGTGCCCGTGGTGCCATCGCGCTGGCGCCGCAAGGCCGGCTGCCGCGGGCGCTGGTGGAGGCGCTGCCCTTCGCCCTCACCGGCGCGCAGGCGCGGGCCGGGGCGGAGATCGCCGCCGATCTGGCCTGCGCCCATCCGATGCAGCGCCTGCTGCAGGGCGACGTCGGCAGCGGCAAGACCATCGTCGCCGCACTGGCCATGCTGCAGGCGGCGGAGAACGGCTGGCAGTCGGTGCTGATGGCGCCTACCGAGATCCTCGCCGAGCAGCACTACCGCAAGCTCGCCGCCTGGCTGGCGCCGCTGGGGCTGGAGGTGGCCTGGCTGTCCGGCAGCCGCAAGAAGCGCGAGCGCGAGGCCGAGCTGGAGCGCTTGAAGAGCGGTGAGCTGCTGCTGGCGGTCGGCACCCATGCACTGATCGAAGACCCGGTGACGCTGCCGCGGCTGGCGCTGGCGGTGGTGGACGAGCAGCACCGCTTCGGCGTGCGCCAGCGCCTGGCGCTGCGCGACAAGGGCGAGCATGGCCAGCATCCGCACATGCTGATGATGTCGGCCACGCCCATCCCGCGCACGCTGGCGATGACCCACTACGCCGACCTCGACGTCTCGGTGCTGGACGAGCTGCCGCCGGGGCGCACGCCCATCCTCACCAAGCTGGTGTCCGAGGCTCGCCGCGAGGAGGTGGTGGAGCGGGTGCGCGCCGCCTGCCAGGGCGGGCGGCAGGCCTACTGGGTGTGCCCGCTGATCGAGGAATCCGAAGCGCTGCAGCTGAAGACCGCGGTGGAAACCTACGAGGCGCTGGCGGAGGCGCTGCCGGAGCTGAAGGTGGGCCTGGTGCATGGCCGTCTCAAGCCGGCGGAGAAGTCCGCCACCATGGCGGCGTTTTCCGCCGGCGAGCTGCAGGTGCTGGTCGCCACCACGGTGATCGAGGTCGGGGTGGACGTGCCCAACGCCAGCCTGATGGTGATAGAGCACGCCGAGCGCTTCGGCCTCGCCCAGCTGCATCAGCTGCGCGGCCGCGTCGGCCGCGGTACCGCCGAATCGGTGTGCATCCTGATTTACGCCCAGCCGCTGTCGGAAACCGGCCGCGCGCGGCTGAAGGTGATCTACGAGCACACCGACGGCTTCGCCATCGCCCGCGAGGATCTGCGCATCCGCGGCCCCGGCGAATTCGTCGGCGCCCGCCAGAGCGGCCTGCCGCTGCTGCGCTACGCCGACCTGGAGCGCGACGCCGAGCTGATCGAGGCCGCGCGCGAACTGGCCGAACGCCTGCTCACCGAGTCGCCCGCCGTGGCCGACCGCCTGATGGCGCGCTGGCTGGGCGGCCGCGAGGCGCTGCTGCGCGCCTGAGCGGGGCCGGTGCTGCCACCCACGGCCGGCACGCCCGGCGCTGACCCCGTGCCGGTGCGCGCGGTATCATCCGGCCCGCGCCTTCCCGGACCCCCCGCCCCATGATGCTCGCCGAACGCCTTCCCCACTACGCACGCCTGATGCGGCTGGACAAGCCGATCGGCACGCTGCTGCTGCTGTGGCCCACGCTGTGGGCGCTGTGGATCGCCGCCGACGGCGTGCCGCCGCTGCACATCCTGCTGATCTTCGCCCTCGGCACGCTGCTGATGCGCTCCGCCGGTTGCGTCATCAACGACTACGCCGACCGCGATTTCGACGGCCATGTGGAGCGCACCCGCAACCGGCCGCTCGCCACCGGCGCGGTCAGCGGCCGCGAGGCGCTGTGGCTGGCGGCGGCGCTGGCGCTGGTCTCCTTCCTGCTGATCCTGCCGCTGGACGCGGCGGTGATCTGGCTGTCGCTGCCGGCGCTGTTCCTCGCCGCCAGCTATCCCTTCACCAAGCGCTTCCTCGCCATTCCGCAGGCCTACCTCGGCATCGCCTTCGGCTTCGGCATCCCGATGGGCTTCGCCGCCATCCAGGGCACGGTGCCGGCGGTGGGCTGGGCGATGCTGCTGGCCAACATCTTCTGGGCGGTGGCCTACGACACCGAATACGCCATGGTCGACCGCAACGACGACCTCAAGATTGGCATCAAGACCTCGGCCATCACCTTCGGCCGCTTCGACGTCGCCGCGGTGATGCTGTGCTATGCCGCCGCTCTCGCCATCCTCGCCGCCATCGGCGTGGCGGTGGCGCGCGGCCCGGCCTACTTCCTCGGCCTCGCCGGCGCCGCCGGCATCGCCCTCTATCACTACCGCCTGATCCGTGGGCGCGAGCGCATGGCCTGCTTCAAGGCCTTCCGCCACAACAACTGGCTGGGCGGCGCTATCTTCCTCGGCCTGCTGGTGGACGACCTGCTGCGCCGCCTCGGCTGAACCCGCCGGGCGCCGCGCCCGGCCCACAAGGACTCCCACATGCATTTCATGACCGCCCTCGCCGACGCCTGGCGCCAGCACGACAGCCTGCTCTGCGTCGGGCTGGACCCCGATCCGGCCCGATTTCCCGCCCACCTCAAGGGCCGGCCGGACGCGATCTTCGAATTCTGCGCCGGCATCGTGGATGCCACCGCCGACCTCGCCTGCTGCTTCAAGCCGCAGATCGCCTACTTCGCCGCCCAGCGCGCCGAGGCGCAGCTGGAAGCGCTGATTGACCACATCCACGACCGTCATCCGACGGTGCCGGTGATCCTGGATGCCAAGCGCGGCGACATCGGCAGCACCGCCGAGCAGTACGCCATCGAAGCCTTCGAGCGCTACCGGGCGGATGCCATCACCCTCAGCCCTTACATGGGCCGCGACTCGGTCGAGCCCTACTTTGCCTATCCCGACAAGGGTGTGATCCTGCTGTGCCGCACCTCCAACGCCGGCGGCTCGGACCTGCAGTTCCTCAACGTCGCCGGTGGTGCCGGGGAGGAACGCCTGTTCGAACGCGTCGCCCGGCTGGTGGCGGAGGAATGGAACGCCAGCGGCAACTGCGCGCTGGTGGTGGGCGCCACCTTCCCGACCGAGATCGCCCGGGTGCGCGAGCTGACCGGCGACATGCCGCTGCTGGTGCCCGGCATAGGCGCGCAGGGCGGCGACATCGAAGCCACGGTGAAGGCCGGCCGCAGCGCCGCCGGCACCGGGCTGATGATCAGCTCCTCCCGCGCCATCCTCTACGCCAGCCAGGGCGAGGACTACGCCGAGGCCGCCCGCCGCGCCGCGCTCGCCACCCGCGACGCCATCAACGCTCATCGCCAGGGCTGAGACGCGCCATGAAATACCAGGACCTGCGCGACTTCGTCGCCAAGCTCGAAGCCCGCGGCGAGCTCAAGCGTATCCGCGTGCCGGTGGACACCCACCTGGAGATGACCGAGATCGCCGACCGCGTGCTGCGCGCCGGCGGCCCGGCGCTGCTGTTCGAAAAGCCCACCACCCGCGGCGTGCCGCAGGCCATCCCGGTGCTGGCCAATCTGTTCGGCACCCCACAGCGGGTGCTCTACGGCATGGGGGAGGACGTGGGCGAGGGCGGCGACTGGCGCGAGCCGCTGCGCGAGGTCGGCCGCCTGCTCGCCTTCCTCAAGGAGCCGGAGCCGCCCAAGGGCCTGAAGGACGCCTGGGAGAAGTGGCCGGTGCTCAAGCAGGTGCTCAACATGGCGCCCAGGGAAACCCGCAACGCGCCCTGCCAGGAGCAGGTGTGGGAGGGCGACGAAGTGGATCTCGGCCGCCTGCCCATCCAGCACTGCTGGCCGGGTGACGCCGCGCCGCTGATCACCTGGGGCCTGGTGGTGACGCGCGGCCCGCACAAGAAGCGCCAGAACTTGGGCATCTACCGCCAGCAGGTGCTGGGGCGCAACCGGGTGATCATGCGCTGGCTGGCGCACCGCGGCGGCGCGCTGGATTTCCGCGAACACCAGCAGGCCAAGCCCGGCCAGCCCTTCCCGGTGGCGGTGGTGCTGGGCTGCGACCCGGCGACCATCCTGGCAGCGGTGACGCCGGTGCCCGACACCATCTCCGAATACCAGTTCGCCGGCCTGCTGCGTGGTGCCAAGACCGAGCTGACGCAGTGCCTGGGCTCCGACCTGCAGGTTCCGGCCAGCGCCGAGATCGTGCTGGAAGGCGTGATCCACCCGGACGACACCGCGCCCGAAGGCCCCTACGGCGACCACACCGGCTACTACAACGAAGTGTCCGAGTTCCCGGTGTTCACCGTGGAGCGCGTCACCCTGCGCCGCGACCCCATCTACCACTCCACCTACACCGGCAAGCCGCCCGACGAGCCGGCGATGCTGGGGCTGGCGCTGAACGAGGTCTTCGTGCCGCTGCTGCGCAAGCAGTTCCCGGAGATCACCGACTTCTACCTGCCGCCGGAAGGCTGTTCCTACCGCCTCGCCGTGGTGAGCATGAAGAAGCAGTACCCCGGCCACGCCAAGCGGGTGATGTTCGGCATCTGGAGCTTCCTGCGGCAGTTCATGTACACCAAGTTCATCATCGTGGTGGACGACGATGTGGACATCCGCGACTGGAAGGAGGTGATCTGGGCGCTGACCACCCGGGTGGACGCCACCCGCGACACCACGCTGGTGGACAACACGCCCATCGACTACCTGGACTTCGCCAGCCCGGTCGCCGGCCTGGGCTCCAAGATGGGCATAGACGCGACCAACAAGTGGCCTGGCGAAACCAGCCGCGAGTGGGGCACGCCCATCGTCATGGACGCCGAAGTGAAGGCCAGGGTGGATGCGATGTGGGGCGAGCTGGGCTTGTGATCCGCGGGGCCGCCCAGATGTAGATGGGGCGGCGCCGGCCTGAACCCTGGCGCCGCCGGCAACTCTGACCGGTATTCCCCTGCCTGCACTGGAGCCCCTGGATGTCCCAGCCCGACTACTCCGTTGTCACCGGCGCCCCCGGCGACAAGCTGCTCACGCTGACCCACCTCATCTACGCCCTGCATGCCTTCGCGCTGTTCACTGCGGTGGTCGGCTCGACCACCATCGTCTTCGGCTTCGTCGCCAGCCTGCCCTCCATCGTTGCCGTTATCCTCAACTACTGGAAGCGCGGCGAGGTGCGCGGCACCTGGCTGGAAAGCCACTTCCGCTGGCAGATCCGCACCTTCTGGTTCGCGCTGCTGTGGATCGTGGTATCGGTGCTGTTCTTCATCACCATCATCGGTCTGCCTTTCGCCCTGCTGCTGATGGGGGTGGCCGGCCTGTGGGTGCTCTACCGGGTGGTGCGCGGCTGGTGGACCCTGGGCGGCCGGCGCAGCCTGCCGATGGACTGAGGCGATGCGGCGGCCCTTGCTCACGCCGGCCGGCGCTGTTTGGTTTCCGCCGTCGGTTTGCCTGCGTGCGGCTCGTTCGTCCCCCCTCGTTGATGCCAGGGCCGTCGAGGTCTGGCCCGTCGCCGGGCCTTTGACGCGCGGCGGCTGCGCCGGAGCCGCCGCATGAAACTCCCGCCGCTGGTCGAAGGCCGGCTGCTGCGGCGCTACCAGCGCTTCTTCGCCGAGATCGAACTGGCGGATGGCCGCCGCGTCGTCGCCCATTGCCCCAACACCGGCTCCATGACCGGCTGTGCGCAGATCGGTGCGCAGGTGTGGCTGTCGGCGGCATCGAATCCGCTGCGCAAGCTGGCCTGGACCTGGGAACTGGTGGAGGCGCGGCCCACCGTGCTGGTGGGCGTGCACACCGGCCGCATCAACGCGCTGGCGCGGGAGGCAATCGATGCCGGCTTGCTGCCCGGCCTCGCCGGCTACCAGCGCTGCCGCGCCGAGGTGCGCTACGGCGTGGCCAGCCGCATCGACTGGCTGCTGGAGTCAGATGGCTGGCCGCCGATCTATGTGGAGGTGAAGAGCGTGACCGCGGTGGGCGAGGACGGCATCGGCTTCTTCCCGGACGCAGTGACCAGCCGCGGCGCCCGCCATCTGGCCGAGCTGTCGGCGATGGCGGCAGCCGGCGCCCGCGCGGTGCTGCTGTTCTGCGCGCCGCGCGCCGACCTGGTGGCGGTGCGGCCGGCGGATGAGATCGACCCGGCCTACGGCCGCGCGCTGCGTGCCGCGCTGGCGGCGGGTGTGGAGGTGCTGGCGGTGTCGGCCCAGGCCAGTCCGGAAGCGCTGACGCCGTTGCATGCGCTGCCGGTGCGGGTGAGCTGAGGGGAGGGAACGCACTTCGCTGGAAGGAGAGGCCGATGCGCCATCCTGCCTGACCGCATCGGAGGGGATGCGGCCTCGGCGCGGGTAGCGGCGCCCGGCCACCGGATCGTTCAAACCTTCAACCCTGCTGCGCCCACACCCATTCGAGCAGCGCATCCTGCGCCGCCTGGCTGGCGGCGGCTTCCGGGTGATTCACCAGCATCACCACGATGTGGCGATGGCCGTTGCGGTCCAGCACATAGCCGCCCATCGCGCGCACGCCGTTGATGGTGCCGGTCTTGATGTGGGCCTGGCCGTTGGCCGGGCTGTCCGCCAGCCGGCGGCGGGCGGTGCCGTCCACCCCGGCCACCGGCAGCGCGGCGATGTACTCCGGCATCCAAGGCCGCCGCCAGGCGACCGCCAGCAACTGCCCCAGCGTGGCGGCGCTGACCCGCTCCTGGCGCGACAGCCCTGAGCCGTTCTCCAGCACCAGGCCGGCGGTCGGGATACCGGCCGCGTTCAACTGATCGAAGGCGACGTAGGCGCCGGCCCTGACCATGTCCGGCGCCCGCGACGGCGCGGTGCTGCCCAGCGTGGCCAGCAGCTGACGGGCGATGACGTTGCTGGACCACTTGTTCATGTCGCGCACCACGTCCGCCAGCGGCGGCGAATCCTCGCGCAGCACCTCGCCGGCCTGCACTGGAGCGGGGCCGGCGCGCACCTGGCCTTCCACCCGCCCGCCCAGTTCCTTCCACAAGGCGGCGGTCAGCGCCAGCGCGTAGTCGGCCGGCGGCAGCGGCGCGGCGCTCCAGTCGCGGCGGCCGCAGCTGGCGGGCAGGCTGCCTTCCAGCACCAGCCTGGGGCCGGGCTCCAGGCGGGCGTCCAGGCCGGAATACCACACCGGGCAGGGGCCGTCGCTGGTCTTCAGGCGGTTGATCACGTTCAGCCCGGCCAGCGGCGGATCGGTGGCGACGCGCACCTCGCCGCCGGCACGCGGCGCCGGCAGCAGCGACAGCCGCAGCGAATTGAACTGCATCAGCAGGCCGTAGGGGCCGGCGTTGTAGGGGCGCAGGCCGCGGCCGTCGAAAGCGTCCGGATCGTGCGGGGGAAGCAGCAGCGCGCTGTCGTCCAGCACGATGTCGCCATCCACCGTGTCGATGCCGGTGAGGCCGCGCAGCTGGCGCAGCAGTTTCCACAGGCGCTCGTAGGTGAGAAAGGGGTCGCCGCCGCCGACGATGTAGAGATTGCCGTGCAGCACTCCGTGGCGCACGGTGCCGGTGGTGGCGATGCGGGTGGTCCACTGGTAGGCGGGGCCGAGGCGGTCCATGGCGGCGAAGGCGGTGACCAGCTTCATCACCGAGGCCGGGTTCATCGGCCGCTCGGCGTTCAGTTGCAGCGTGGGCGCCGGCACATCCACCGGCTGCACCCACACCGACACCGCATCCGCCGGAATGCGCGCCGCGCCCAGCGCGGCCGCCACCGGTGCGGGCAGCTCGGCGGCGAATGCGATCTTGCTGCCTGAAACGAGCACAAGGAGCAGGGCGGCCAACAGGCTGGCAAAGCGGGCGGAAGAGGGGGCGGAAAAGAGAGGGCGGAGGCAGGGCAGGAGCGTCATGTAAGCAGCGTACCGTCACCGCATGCTGCGGCGCGGCAGGATAGAATTGCGTCCTCGGCGGGCCGCGACCGACGCATTCTACCCGCCTGGCTCCGCCCCGATTTTTCGCACGGAACGACGACATGATCCTAGTGACTGGCGGTGCAGGCTTCATCGGCGCCAACTTCGTTCTCGACTGGCTGGCGACGCAGGACGAGCCGGTGCTGAATCTCGACGCCCTGACCTACGCCGGCAACCTCGAGAATCTCGCCGCCCTGGCTGGCGATGACCGCCACCACTTCGTCCACGGCGACATCTGCGACCGCACGCTGGTGGACCGCCTGCTGGCCGAGCATCGACCGCGCGCCATCGTGCATTTCGCCGCCGAGAGCCATGTGGACCGCTCCATCCACGGCCCCGGCGCCTTCGTGCGTACCAACGTCGAGGGCACTTTCACCCTGCTGGAGGCGGCGCGTGCCTGGTGGGGCAGCCTGGGCGTGGAGGAGGCTGCCGCCTTCCGCTTCTTGCATGTGTCCACCGACGAGGTGTATGGCTCGCTCGGCCCCAACGATCCGGCCTTCGCCGAGACCAAGGCCTATGAGCCCAACAGCCCGTACTCGGCGAGCAAGGCCGCCAGCGACCACCTCGTCCGCGCCTGGCATCACACCTACGGCCTGCCGGTGCTCACCACCAACTGTTCCAACAACTACGGCCCCTACCAGTTCCCGGAAAAGCTCATCCCGCTGACCATCGCCAACGCGCTGGCCGGCCGGCCGCTGCCTATCTACGGCGACGGCCGCAATGTGCGCGACTGGCTGTACGTCGGCGACCACTGCTCGGCGGTGCGCGAGGTGCTGGCGCGCGGCGGCGTGGGCGAGACCTACAACGTCGGCGGCTGGAACGAGCAGCCCAACATCGACATCGTGAACATCATCTGCGGGCTGCTGGACGAGCTGCGTCCCGATCCGGCCGGGCCGTACGCGCGGCTGATCACCTTCGTCAAGGACAGGCCAGGCCACGACCGCCGCTACGCCATCGACGCGCGCAAGATCGAACGCGAGCTGGGCTGGCGGCCGGCGGAAACCTTCGCCAGCGGCATCCGCCGCACGGTGCAGTGGTATCTGGAAAACCAGGGCTGGGTGGAAAACGTGCAGAGCGGCGCCTACCGCGCCTGGCTGGAACGCAACTACGCATCGCGCTGAGGGGGTGGGAATGACGACGTCTCTGGCCCGCAAGGGCATCATCCTGGCCGGCGGCTCCGGCACCCGGCTGCATCCGGCCACGCTGGCGGTGTCCAAGCAGCTGCTGCCGGTCTACGACAAGCCGATGATCTACTACCCGCTGAGCACGCTGATGCTGGCCGGCATACGCGAGATCCTGATCATCTCCACGCCGCAGGACACGCCGCGCTTCGAGCAGTTGCTGGGCGACGGCGCGCGCTGGGGGTTGAAGCTGGAGTACGCGGTGCAGCCCAGCCCGGACGGCCTGGCGCAGGCCTTCCTGATCGGCGAGGACTTCCTCGCCGGCCAGCCTTCCGCGCTGGTGCTGGGCGACAACCTGTTCTACGGCCACGAGATCGCCGACGACCTGCGCGCCGCCGGCCAGCGCGAGCGCGGCGCCACGGTATTCGCCTATCCGGTGCAGGACCCGGAGCGCTACGGCGTGGTCGAGTTCGACGAAGCGGGGCATGCGGTCAGCCTGGAAGAGAAGCCGGCCCAGCCCAAGAGCCGCTACGCGGTCACCGGCCTGTATTTCTACGACAGCCGGGTGAGCGACATCGCCCGCGGCCTCAAGCCCAGCCCCCGCGGCGAGCTGGAGATCACCGACATCAACCGCCGCTACCTCGAGTGGGGCGATCTGGACGTGCAGGTGATGGGCCGCGGCCACGCCTGGCTGGATACCGGCACCCACGAGAGCCTGCTGGAAGCCGGCCTCTTCATCCAGACCATAGAGAAGCGGCAGGGGCTGAAGATCGCTTGCCCGGAAGAGATCGCCTGGCGCGCCGGCTGGATAGACTCCGACCAGCTGCGCGGGCTGGCCAGGCCGCTGGCCAAGAACGGCTATGGCCAGTACCTGCTGCGCATGCTCGAAGAAAAGGTGTTCTGATGCAGATAAAAGAAACCGAGATCCCCGACGTATTGATCCTGGAGCCGCGCGTCTTCGGCGACGCCCGCGGCTTCTTCATGGAAAGCTACAACGCCCGCGCATTCCGCGAGCTCACCGGCCTGGACGTGCAGTTCGTGCAGGACAACCATTCCCGCTCCGCCCGCGGCGTGCTGCGTGGGCTGCACTACCAGATCCAGCAAGCGCAGGGAAAGCTGGTGCGGGTGCTGCGCGGCGCGGTGTACGACGTGGCGGTGGACCTGCGCCGCGGCTCGCCCACCTTCGGCCGCTCGGTCGGGCTGGAGCTGTCGGAGGAAAACAATCTGCAGCTGTGGATCCCGCCCGGCTTCGCCCACGGCTTCCAGGTGCTGTCCGAGACCGCCGACTTCCTCTACAAGACCACCGATTACTACGCGCCGGAGCATGAGCGCAGCCTGCTGTGGAACGATCCGGCGCTGGGCATAGCCTGGCCGCTGGCCGGCGAGCCGCTGCTGGCGGCCAAGGACAAGGCTGGCCTGCCCTTCGCCCAGGCCGAGGTCTACGAGGACCTGCCGTGCGCCTGATGCTCACCGGCGCGCGCGGCCAGGTAGGCTGGGAGCTGGCACGCAGCCTGATGCCGCTGGGCGAGGTGCTGGCGCTGGACCGCGCCGGCTGCGACCTGTCGCGGCCGGAGACGCTGGCGGCGCGGGTTGCCGAACTGGCGCCGGACGTGATCGTCAATGCCGCCGCCTACACCGCGGTGGACAAGGCGGAGACAGAGGAAGCGCTGGCGACCCGCATCAACGGCGAGGCGGTCGGCGAACTGGCCCGGCTGGCGCGGGCGCGCGGCGCCTTGCTGGTGCATTACTCCACCGACTACGTGTTCGACGGCAGCAAGCCGGCGGCTTACGTCGAGAGCGATGCGGTGGCGCCGCTGAACGCCTACGGCCGCGGCAAGCTGGCGGGCGAGCAGGCGATTGCCGCCTCCGGCTGCGACCATCTCGTTTTCCGCACCACCTGGGTCTATGCCGCCCGCGGCGGCAACTTCGTCCGCACCATGCTGCGGCTGGGCGCCGAGCGGGAAGCCTTGCGGGTGGTGGCCGACCAGATCGGTGCGCCGACCTGGGCGCGCAACATCGCCGATGCGACCGCGCAAGTTGTCGCCCAGGCAATGCGGGAGCGGCGCGAGGGGCGTTTCGAATCCGGCGTGTTCAACCTTGCCGGTGGTGGCGAGACCAACTGGTGCGAGTTCGCCCGGACCATTTTCGATGAAGCGTCCCGCGTGCTGCCGGGTTGGCAGCGCAAGGTGACGACGGTGGAGGCCATAGGTAGCGGCGATTATCCGACGCCCGCCCGCCGGCCTCTGAATTCGCGGCTGGATCAGCGCCGCCTGGCGGAACGCTTTGGCGTGACGCTGCCCGATTGGCGTGCGGCGCTGGTGCGCTGCCTGGAAGAGCTGGGGGAAAGATGAGCGGTTTTGGTCACTACGAGCGCGACGCCGAAGAGCTGGAGCGGGAGATCGTCAAGCGCGGCATCGTGCTCGGCCTGGACTGGCAGGACGAGAACCAGATGCGGGAGCTGGCGCGTGAGGCGCTGACGACTTCGGCGCAGGAGAGCATGGCGGAATTGCGTGGCGACGATCTGCAGGCGCGCGCGCGCATCGAGCTGTTCGGCCTGGCCGCGCTGATGCTGGAAACGATGCGCCAGAGCGCCGAGATCGGCGTGCATACCCACGGCGGCCCGGCGTGGAAGGCCTTCGGCCATGCGCTGATCGTGGAGTCCCAGCGGCTGGGCGGCGAAGCCGCCCACTGAAGATGAAGGAGGTCCGGCAGGCCGCACGCTTGGGCGGCCTGCCCGCTTGCTGCCATTACGGAAGCGGGCGCTCCAGCGCGTAGAGCGATTCCACCGTTTCCCGTGCGCGCACTTCATGCATCTGTGCGCCGTCCACCATCACCTCGGCGGCGCGGCCGCGGGTGTTGTAGTTGGAGCTCATCGTCATGCCATAGGCGCCGGCGGACAGCAGGGCGACGAGGTCACCTTCGGCCAGCGCCAGCTCGCGGTCGTGGGCGAGGAAGTCGCCGCTCTCGCAGATAGGGCCGACGATCTCGTAGCGCTGCGCAGGCATTTCGCGGGTCTTGACCGCTACCGCCTCGTGGTAAGCGTCGTACAGTGCCGGGCGGGCGAGGTCGTTCATGGCCGCGTCCACGATGGCGAAGTTCTTCTCCTCGCCATGCTTCAGGTACTCCACCCGCGTCAGCAGCAGGCCGGCGTTTCCCACCAGCGAGCGGCCGGGTTCGAAGCAGAGCTCTTCCTTGCGGCCGGCAAAGATCTCCAGCAGCGGCGCCAGATAGGTGGCGACCGAGGGCGGCATCTCGTCCTGGTAGCGGATGCCCAGGCCGCCGCCGAGATCGATGTGATCCAGCGCGATGCCTTCGGCAGCCAACTGATCCACCAAGCCCAGCACTTTGCCTGCCGCCTCAGCGACTGGCGCCGGGTCCAGCAACTGCGAGCCGATGTGGCAGGCGATGCCGGAGATGGCGAGGTGGGGCAGGCTGGCGGCGCGGCGATACAGCGCCAGTGCTTCGTCGAAGGCAACGCCGAACTTGTTGCTCTTCAGGCCGGTGGAAATGTAGGGATGGGTCTTGGGATCGACGTCCGGATTCACCCGCAGCGCGATCGACGCCTTCTTGCCGGTCTGGCCCGCCACCTCGTTCAGGCGCTCCAGCTCAGCGGCGGATTCGACATTGAAGCAGCGTATGCCCTGCTCCAGCGCATAGCGCATTTCGGCGCGGCTCTTGCCCACCCCGGAAAAAACCACCTTGTCGGCGCTGCCGCCAGCGGCCAGCACACGCGCCAACTCGCCGCCGGAAACGATGTCGAAACCCGCACCCAGCTTGGCGAAAACCGACAGCACCGCGAGGTTGGAGTTGGCCTTGACCGCATAGCAGACCAGGGCGCGGCGGCCGGCCAGTGCTTGCTGCCAGCTCTGGAAGGCTGCGGTGAGCGCGGCGCGGGAGTATACGTAAGTCGGCGTGTCGAAACGCTGGGCGATGGCTTCCAGCGCGACGTCTTCCAGGTGAAGTGAATCGGCGACGCTGCGCAGGGTGGTGACGGGGTAAGGCTGGGTCATTCGGAGGTCGTGCCGGCGGGTGTGGTGGGTTTGCTATGATCGGCGCCCGTTTGGGCCGAGGGCCTTTCGATCTGGCTGCTGGAGTTGGAACTGGATTTGGGCTGGCTGCCGGGCAGGTAGAGCGGGCCCTTGATGCCGCAGCCCGATAACACCAGGGCGCAGGTCAGTGCCGCGGCGGGGAGGAAGACTCGCATGGCGGTCGATCGAGGAAAAACGGGAATCCTAACAGAAGGAATCGACATGGAAGAATCCGCATTCAACGCCTCGGCCGAGGCGGAACTGGCCCGCATCGAGGCGGCGCTGGAAGCCAGCGGGCTGGACATCGACATCGAGCCCAAGCCGGGAGGCGTGCTGGAAATCGAGTTCGACAACGGCAGCAAAATGATCATCAACCGCCACAGTGCGGCGCGGGAAATCTGGGTGGCGGCGAAATCCGGCGGTTTCCACTTCCGCCTGGAGAGCGGCCAGTGGCTGGCTAGCCGGGACGGTGCGGAACTCTATGCGCTGCTGTCCAGCCTGGTGAGCGAGCAGGCCGGCGAGGCGGTGACGCTGTCGCCTGCGGCCTGATCCGCTTTCAGCGCTGGACCGGCGTGGGCACACGGTCCACGACCGGCGCCGGTGGCTGGGTAGCGCGCGGCGGCGCTGCCGGCACCTGCGGCAGCGCTTCCTCCGGCGCCTCGGTGGCCGGGCCGTGGTCGGAGAACAGGCTGGCCGGCAGGTCGGGCAGGACCGGCGGCGTCGCCGGCTTGTTCTCCTCGTAGACGAAGTCCTCCCGCAGGCCATCGCCAGTGGGTACGGAGACCAGGCCGGGCGGCCGCTCCCTGGTTTTCTCCGGCGAGTTGGCAAGCGCGGTCTTCATGTAATTCACCCAGATAGGCAGGGCGGAAGAACCACCGGTTTCGCCCCGGCCCATGTTCTTGGGTTGGGAGAACCCCATCCAGGCGATGGCGACCAGATCCGGGTTGTAACCGCAGAACCAGCCGTCCAGATAATCGTTGGTGGTGCCGGTCTTGCCGGCGAGATCGTTGCGGCCGAGGGCGCGGGCGCGGGTCGCGGTGCCGCGGCGGACGACGTCCTGCATCATCGAATCCATCAGCCAGGCGTTGCGCGGGTCGATGACCCGTGGCGCGCTCTCGCCGGCCACCGGCGGATCCATCTTGGCTACCAGCTTGCCGGTGCCGTCGTAGATTTCCTTGACGATGTAGGGCTCGACCCGGTAGCCGCCGTTGGCGAACACGCCGTAGGCGGAGGCCATCTCCCACGGGGTCACGCCGCCCGCGCCCAGCGCCATGGTGAGATAGGGCGGATGGCGGGCAGGGTCGAAGCCGAAGCGGCTGACGTAGTCCTGCGCATACTGCGGGGTGATGGACTGCAGCACGCGGATGGAGACCAGGTTCTTCGAGCGGGCAAGGGCGTCCCGCAGCGTCATCAGGCCGTCGTACTTGCCGTCGTAGTTCTTCGGCTCCCAGGCTTGCGAGCCGGTGACGCCGGCGGGGAAGTAGAGCGGCTCGTCCTCGACCAGGCTGCCCGGGCCATAACCGCGCTCAAGCGAGGCGGAGTAGATGAAGGGCTTGAAGCTGGAGCCCGGCTGGCGGATGGCCTGGGTAACGTGGTTGAACTTGTTGCGATTGAAATCGAAGCCGCCCACCAGGGCACGGATGGCGCCAGTGTGGGGGTCCATGGACACCAGGGCAGACTGGACCTCGGGCAATTGGAGTATCTCCCAGCCCTTCTCGCCAGTATCGCGGATGCGGACGATGGCGCCGCGACGGATGCGACGAGCCTGCGGCGCCTTGTCGCTCAGCATCGGCGTGACGAAGCGCAGGCCGTCGTCGGTGATTTCCAGCGTGGTGCCGTGGCGATAGACCTTGACGCTCTTGGCCGAGGCGTCGAGGACGAGGGCGGCGAGCAGGTCGTCGTAGTCGGTGGTGTCGGCGAGGGCCTCGTCGTAGCGCTCCTCGTCGATGCCGGCGGGGAGGTCGACGAAGGTTTCTGGGCCGCGGTAGCCGTGACGCCGGTCGTAGTCCAGCACGCCTCGGCGCAGCGCCGCATAGGCGGCATCCTGGTCGGCCTGGGTGACGGTGGTGACGATGCGGATACCGAGCTGGTAGGCCTCCTCGCCGAACTGTTCGACGGCGATCTGGCGTGCCATCTCTGCCACGTAGTCACCGTGGCTGACGCTGCTGCGGCGGAGCGGCTCTATCGCCTTCGCCCGCACCGTGGCGGCTTCGGAGGCGTCGTGATAGGTGGCCTCATCGATGAAGCCCGCCTCCACCATGCGCCGCAGCACATATTGCTGGCGCAGCGCTGCCCGAGAGGGATTCACGATGGGGTTGTAGGCGGAGGGCGCCTTGGGCAGCCCGGCCAGCATGGCCGCCTCCGGCAGGGTGATCTCCGCGAGCGGCTTGTTGAAATAGGCGCGGGCGGCGGCGGAGAAGCCGTAAGCGCGCTGCCCCAGGTAAATCTGGTTGATGTACAGCTCGAGGATCTGGTCCTTGCTCAGGCTGCGCTCGATCTTGAGCGCCAGCAGAATTTCGTAGAGCTTGCGGTTGTAGGTCTTTTCGCGCGAGAGGAAGAAGTTGCGCGCGACCTGCATGGTGATCGTCGAAGCGCCTTGCCCGCGGCCGCCGCTGGCGATGTTGGACAAGGCTGCGCGTGCGATACCGAGGACGTCGATACCAGGGTGCTCGTAGAAGCGCTCATCCTCGGCGGCCAGGATGGCCTGCTTCAACGTAGGTGGTACATCGGCGATGCGCACCACGGTGCGCCGTTCCTCGCCGAATTCGCCCAGCAGGTGGCCGTCCGATGTATATACTCGCAGCGGAATGCGAGGGCGATAATCCGTGAGGGATTCAAGGGAAGGCAGGTTTGGCCAGGCGAGGATGGACATCGCGGCCAGGGTGGCCATGCCGAGGATCGCCAGCGCAACCAGACCGGCGATCGGATAGAGGACCCAGCGCATTCGCAGTCCTGATCTTGGATAGGGGTGGGCGGGCATTATAAGG
>NZ_WUEI01000035.1 GCF_012911025.1 Azoarcus sp. TTM-91
GGCGACGACCGCGCCCTGCCGCTGGCCCGCCGCCTGGAGCAGGCCGAGCGCCGCTTCATCAGCGAAGCCCTGCAGGAATGCGGCGGCAACGTCGCCACCGCCGCCGAGCGCCTGCAATTGCCGAAGAAGACCCTGTACGACAAGCTCGCCCGCCTGGGCATGCATGCGGATGAGTTCCGGCATGCGGGTGGGTGATCACGACCCGGATGGGCGAGGGGAGGAAGCGCTCACCAACCTCGCACGTAGCCGCCCCTGACGGGGCGCCCCCTCTCCCCAACCCTCTCCCACGAGGGGAGAGGGGGTGCGCTTGCGGCACTGCCAGCTTGGCTGAGTACGATTGGCGCAGACGCAAGAGGCCGCCGCAGGGGAAACCCCTCAATCGTGCGGCCGGGTTGCCGCCATTGCAGGCTGCGCGTCGAAGCGGGCGAACCAGGCGGCGAGTTGCGGATGGCCGCCACGCCAATCGAGCTCCGGGAAGCGGAAATCCAGGTAGCCCAGGGCGCAGCCGAAGGTGATCTCGCCGATGTCGCAGCCCTCCACCCCCAGCGCCGCCGCCTGGCGCTCCATCTCTGCCAGGGCGTCGCGCACCTTCTCCAGCTGACCGTCTTCCCACGGTTGCCAATGCAGCTCCGGCGGCCGGGCGACGCGCTCGTAGCGGGTCAGCACCGCGGCGTTGAGCAGGCCGTCGCCCAGGGCCTGGCGGGTTAGCGCCTGCCAGCGCGCCGGGCCGGCGGCGGGAAACAAGCCGCCGCCGTGGGTCGTATCCAGGTATTCGCAGATCACCCGGCTGTCGTACAGGAAGAGGCCATCGTCGGTCTGCGCCGATGGCACCTGGGCGAGCGGGTTGAAGCTGCCGATGCGTTTGTCGCGCTTCACCGGATGGGCGGCGGCTGCGAGCTGTTCGATGCTGCCGGCGACGCCGAGCAGGTGGGCGCAGACCATGACCTTGCGCACGAAGGGCGAGGTCGGAGCGTAGTAGAGCTGCATGGAGAGTCCTCATGGTTGCGGCCGGGCCGGGTTGAGCGGAACGGCCGCCCCGCCCAAGCCGGCCGCGTCCGCATTCTGGCGCGCTTCTGCGGCGGCGCACAGCCGGCAGATGGCGGGCGGGCGGCGGTCAGACCCGGCGCCGAAGCGCGCCGCCGATGATAGACCCGCGCGCGGCCTCGCCCCTCACCCCGGGCTCACCCCGCCATCGGCTTGCTGTGCCGCTCCGCCACCATGCGGTCCAGCAGTTCCACCACCTCTTCGCTGGCCTGCTCGGCGTCGCGGAAAGCGGCGAGGATGTCCTCCTGCACCCGGGCGTCCGTTTCCCAGCCGCCGTCCATCAGCGCCACCGCATCGGCCATGCGCTTGTGCACCGCGCCGTGCGGCTGGGCAAGGCGGCGGTAGGCTTCCAGGCCGGCAAAGCGCTGCGCCTCCGCCGACGCCAGCCAGCGGCCCAGGCGGCAGTCGTCGCCGCTGACATGCACCGCGGCGGCCTGCTCGGAGGCGGTGCCGTGGTCCAGCGTCAGGTAGGCGTTCTGCTTGAACACAAAGTGATCCACCTTGGCCAGCGAGGTGAAGCTGACGTCGTGCACATAGTCGATGCGCGCCAGCGATTGCCGGGCGCCGTCGGCGAAAGCGCTGAAGCGTGCCTCCAGTTCGGCGACGCTGCCGCGGGAGGCCTCGGCCAGTTGCCGCATCTGCGCCGCGTCCTCCTGCATCTGCGCGGCTTCCTCGCGCAGCGCGGTCATCACGCCGGCGATCTCATTGGATGCGCCTATGGTGTTCTCCGCCAGCTTGCGCACCTCGTCCGCCACCACCGCGAAGCCGCGGCCGGCCTCGCCGGCGCGGGCGGCTTCGATGGCGGCGTTCAGCGCCAGCAGGTTGGTCTGGTCGGCGATGCCCTTGATCAGGTCCACCGAGCGGGTGATCTCGCCGCTGCGGGCGTTGAGCTGCTCCACTTCGCCGCCCACGCGCTCCACCTTGGCGGCGATGGCGGCCAGGTCGTCCACCACCACCCGCATGGATTCCCGGCTGCTGTCGGCCTCGCCGGCGGTACTCGCGACCAGCCGCTCCAGCTCCTCGGTGGCGGAAACGATGCCCAGCATGTCTTGCTGGTTGGTGCGCATGTTGTTCAGCAGATTGGCGGAGTTGAGCTGGCCGGTGCGCGACAGCAGGTGGTTGCGCCTGTCCTCGCGCCAGGTACGCTCCATGACCGCCAGCGACTGGTTGCTGTCTTCCAGCGCCTGGCGGAACACGCCGTGCAGGCCGGCGGACTGGGCAGGGCGGTGGAACTCGCCGCGGCCAGCGCTGGCCAGCGCGCTGCGCTGTTCGCGGAAGCAGGTTTCCAGCTGGTCCAGCATGTCATTCATGTCCCAGCACAAGGCGGCGAACTCGCCCTCGCCCATGCCGGTGACGCGGCCGCCCACCTTGCCGGCCGCCGCATCCCGCAGCACCCGCGACACCGCCTCCAGCGGCCGCAGCGCGGAGGCCGCCGCGCGCAGGTAGAGCAGGCTGGAGACGATGGCGACCACCAGCACCGTGCCGGTCCAGGCGAAGTCCACGCCCTGCCAGCCGCGCAGCGCCAGTACCGCCAGCGCAACGCCGGCCAGCAGCAGGTTGAGGGCGAGAAGCTGCAGCCGCAGCTTAGAAAGAAAGGACGAATTGCTCATAGCTCAGTCCTTTGGCGGCAAGTACCTCGGTGAGTAGGGCGAGCGAGGCCGACATGGCGTCGCGCGGGCCGGCTTTCTGCTCCGCCGCCAGCATGTCGCGGTAGAGCGCGGTGCAGGCCTGCACCGCGGCGGCGGGCGGCTTGCGCCGCACCGAGAAGTAGCCCTCGACGCGACCGTCCTCGCCGTAGGAAGGGGTGACGTTGGCGAGCACCCAGTAGAAGCCGCCGTCCTTGCTCATGTTCTTGACGTAGGCGAAGCACTCGCGCTCGGCGTGCAGGCTGTCCCACAGGAACTGGAACACGCCGCGCGGCATGTCCGGATGGCGGATGAGGTTGTGCGGCGCGCCCAGCAGCTCGTGTTCGGCGTAGCCGGCGAACTCGATGAAGATGCGGTTGCAGTAGGTGATGCGGCCCTTGAGGTCGGTCTTGGAGACGATGAAATCGTTCTCCCGCATCGTCCGCTCCAGGGCGGTGGGGGTCGCCCGGTACTTCGCCATCGCTGTTCTCCTTTTTTCTGGTGGCAAAGAAGTATTGCGGCCGCCGGCTCAGGAACTTGAATCGTCCTCCGCCGGGCGCCGCCGCATGCTGCCCGCGATCATGCGGTATTCGTACAGCCGGCACTCCAGCGCGCCGTTGAACAGCGGCGTGCGCCGGCTGGCCTTGAGGCCGATGAGCTTGGGCAGCGCGGTGTCGCCACTGAAGAACAGGCAACGCCAGCCGCTCCAGCGCTGCTTCAGCGCGTCGCCCAGACGCGGGTAGAAAGCGGCCAGTTCCTCCGCCTCGCCGATGCGCACGCCGTAGGGCGGATTGCTCACCATCACGCCTTCGGCGGCCGGCGGCTGGCGCTCCAGCACGTCGGCGCGGTCCAGCGTCACGCACTCGGCCAGGCCGGCGGCCTGCAGGTTCTCGCGGCTGCGGCGGACCAACTCGCCGACGATGTCGGAGCCGAAGATGGGCAGCGGCCGCGCCGCTTGCCGGCGCTTCTCCGCCGCGCCACGCAGCGCCGCCCAGGCGGCACGGTCGAAGTGGCGCAGGCGCTCGAAGGCGAAATGGCGGCCGAGACCGGGGGCGATATCCAGCGCCATCTGCGCCGCCTCCAGCAGGAAAGTGCCACTGCCGCACATCGGGTCCAGCAGGGTTTCGCCCGGCTGCCAGCCGGACAGGCGCAGGATGCCGGCGGCCAGGTTCTCCTTCAGCGGCGCCTCCACCGCGGCCGGCTTGAAGCCGCGCTTGTACAGCGGCTCGCCGGAGGTATCGATGTAGAGGGTGGCGGTGTCGGCGGTGAGGAAGGCATGGATGCGCACCGCCGGGTTGGCGGTATCCACGCTGGGCCGGCGGCCGGCCACGGTGCGGAAGTGGTCGCACACCGCGTCCTTGATCTTCAGGGTGATGAATTCCAGGCTCTTCAGCGGCGACTTCTGCGCGGTGACGTAGATGCGCAGGGTGTCGTCCGGGGTGAACCACTTCGCCCAGGTAACGCTGTAGGCCAGCTTGTAGATGTCGATCTCGCCGCGGTAGCGGCCCATGCCCACCCGCCACAGCACCCGCGTCGCCAGCCGGCTCTCCAGGTTGGCGCGGTAGCAGGCGCTCCAGTCGCCCTGCCAGGTCACGCCGCCATGCACTGCCTCCGCCGCGGTCGCGCCGCAATCGCGCAGTTCCTCCACCAGCAGGGCCTCTAGGCCGCGCGGGCAGGGGGAAAAGAAATGTTCGGCCATGGCGGACTCCGGTGACGGCGGGCGGACCCGCGAAAAGGCGGCATTGTATCGCCGTGGCGCGGCGGCGTTAGGCCGGCTGGCGGCGCCCGGGGGGCGACGCGGGATGGCCGCGCGCCGGCTTGGCTGCCGCACCGGGCTAGAATCTCCGGACCGCCCTCCCTTCACGCCGTCGCCGCCACCATGTCCGACACGTCTCCCGCTTCCCCCCTGCCCGCCGTCACCGGCGTACTGCTCGCTGGCGGCCAGGGCAGCCGCATGGGCGGCGTCGACAAGGGGCTGGTGACGCTGGACGGCAAGCCGATGGCAGCCTGGGCGCTGGCGCGGCTGGCGCCGCAGGTGGACGAGGTGCTGATCAACGCCAACCGCAATGCGGAGGCCTATGCGGCGCTGGGCTACCCGGTATTCGGCGACGACATTCCCGGCCAGCCCGGCCCGCTCGCCGGCCTGCATGCGGCGCTGCTGCAGGCGCGCCACCCGCTGGTGGCGACCGCGCCCTGCGACTCGCCCTTCCTGCCGACCGACCTGGTCGCCCGCCTCGCCGCCGCGTTGCTCGCCACCCAGGCCGACCTGGCGGTGGCGCGCAGCGAAGGCCGCAGCCAGCCGGTGTTCTGCCTGTGCCGGCGCGAGCTGGCCGGCTCGCTGCGCGCCTTCCTCGACGGCGGCGGCCGCAAGGTGTCGCAGTGGCATGCGGCGGTAAAAGCCGTGGAAGTGAATTTCGACGATGTGGCGGCGGCCTTCCGCAACATCAATACGATGGAAGAACTGGCCGCCGCCAGCCGGCCGCCGGCGCCCTGAACGGCTCAGAAGGGCTTCAGCACCACCAGGAAGACCACCGCGAACAGCACCAGCACCGGCACTTCGTTGAACACCCGGTACCAGCGGTGGCTGCGGCGGTTGCGGCCGGCGGCAAAGTCGCGCATCAGCCTGCCGCAGTAGAGGTGATAGGCAATGAGGCCAACCACCAGCGTGGTCTTGGCGTGCAGCCAGCCGCCGCTGAAGCCGTAGCCGAACCACAGCCACAGGCCGAGGCCGACGGCGAGGATGCCCAGCGGCGTCATGAAGCGGTAGAGCTTGTGCTCCATCAGCGCCAACCGCTCGGCGGTGGCGGCGTCCTCCACCATGGCGTGATTGACGAACAGGCGCGGCAGGTAGAACAGGCCAGCGAACCAGCTGACGACGAAAATGATGTGCAGCGACTTCAGCACCAGCATCGGGAAAAAACTCCAGGCAAGGGATGTTCAGCGTTCGGCGAGGGCGGCGCGCAGGCCGTCGTCCACCGTGGGATAGCGCAGCGCCAGCCGCAACTCGCGCTTCAGCCTGTGGTTGCACAGGCGGCGCGATTCGGCCATGAAGGACAGCGTCAGCGGCGACAGCACTTGGGTGATCTCCGCGCGCGCCAGGCGCGGCGGCCGCGCCAGGCCGAAGGCATCGGCGACGCGATCGAAGTAGTCGCCCATCTTCAGCGCGCTGTCATCCACCGCGTTCACCACCCGGCCGCCGCGCAGGCGGAACAGCGCCGCACAGGCAAGGCGGGCGAGGTCTTCGGCGTGGATGTGGTTGGTATGCACATCGTCGTCGGCGCTCAACACCGGGTCGCCGCGTTGCAGGCGCTCCAGCGGCAGACGGTCGGCGGCGTAAATGCCAGGGGCACGCAATATGCCGACGGCAACACCGTTGCGGCGACCGAAGCCACGCAGCGCATTCTCGGCCGCCACCCGCCGCCGCGCCCGCGCGCTGGCGGGTTTACAGGGCCGGCACTCGTCCGCCCAGGCGCCCGCGCAGTCGCCGTAAACCCCTGTCGTGCTTATGTATACAAGGCGCTGTGGTGGTAGACTCCGCCGACCCGCCAGCGCCGCAGCCAAGCGCGCCGTGCGAGGGTCGCCCTCGCCATGCGCCGGGGGCGGCGCGAAGTGCAACACCGCGTCGGCCAGGCCGCTCAGCCGACGCAGGCTGCGGCGGTCGTCGAGGTCGCCGGCGATGGGCAGCGCGCCCAGCGCCCGCAGGGCGGCAGCGCCTTCAGGCCGGCGCGACAGCACATACACGCGGAAACGCCGCACCAGCCACGGGATGGCCCGCCTGGCGACGTCGCCACCGCCGACGATCAACAGTCTTTTCATCGATCCATTCTATCCCACGCCCATGTCGTTCCAGATCACGCTCCAGCCCGGTGGCCAGACCTTCGAGGCCGCCCCCGACCAGACCATACTCGAAGCGGCGCTGCAGGCCGGCCTGCTGCTGCCCTACAGCTGCCGCGACGGCGCCTGTGGTGCCTGCAAGGGCAAGGTGCTGAGCGGCGAGCTGGACCGCGGCCTGTATTCCGAAGGCGCGCTGCCGCCCGCCGACCGCGACGCCGGCTACGCCCTGTTCTGCCGCGCCCGCGCCTGTTCCGACCTGGAGCTGGAAGCGCGCAACGTCACCCGCGCTGGCGACATCCCGGTGAAGAAGCTGCCTTGCCGGGTGCAGAAGCTGGAGCTGGCGGCGCCGGACGTGATGATCATCGAGCTCAAGCTGCCCGCCAGCGAGGCCTTCCAGTTCCGCGCCGGCCAGTACATCGACATCCTGCTGGCCGACGGCCAGCGCCGCAGCTTCTCCATCGCCAACGCGCCGCATGACGCCGGCCGGCTGGAGCTGCATGTGCGCCGGATCGACGGTGGCCGCTTCACCGGCCACGTCTTCGAAGGCATGAAGGAGAAGGAGATCCTGCGTTTCGAGGGGCCGCTGGGCACCTTCTGGCTACGCGAAGACAGCCAGCGCCCCATCGTGCTGGTGGCCGGCGGCACCGGCTTCGCGCCGATCAAGGGCATGGTGGAGCACGCCATCCATGTCGGCCTGCAGCGGCCGATCACGCTCTACTGGGGGGCGCGCGACGCCACCGGCGTGTATATGGACACGCTGGCGCGAGATTGGGCCGCCATGCTCTCTGGCTTCCGTTATATTCCGGTGCTGTCGGAAGCGAAGGATGAAGCCTGGGACGGCCGCCGCGGCCTGGTGCATGAAGCGGTGCTGGCCGACTTCGCCGATCTCTCCGGCCACGAGGTGTACGTCTGCGGCGCGCCGGCCATGGTGGATGCGGCCCGCCAGACTTTCGTCGGCACCCGCGGCCTGCCTGAGGACGCCTTCCACGCCGACGCCTTCACCTTCGCCAACCCAGCGAGCTGACGCCAAACGCATGAGCCAGACGACCGTCCTCACCCGCGAGCCCGTGGTCAACAAGAACCGGGCGATCACCGCCAACCGGCTGGTCGCCCACGGGCCCAACATCGCGGCGGTGGCGGAAACCCTGAACGAGCTGGCGGACGTCTGGCCGGGCCACCACACCGTCTTCGTCAGCCTGGGCCGCCTCGTGCCCACGCCCGATCTGCTGGCCTGGCAGATTCCAGCCAACGCCATGATCGAGATTCCGGCCCAGGCACTGAATCATCCGCAGACCCAGGCGCTGCTGCCGCAGCTGCGCGAAACCCGCAACAGCGTCTGCCTCACCTGGCATACGCCGGGCGGCGTGGTGCCGGCCGGCGCCGACTGGCGCTTCTCGCTGATGGATGCGCGCAAGCATCCGGCGCCGGATGGCGCCCCCGGCCTGGCGCTGGCCTGGGGCCTGCCCGACGTGCCGGCCTTCCGCGAGGCGGTGGGCAAGGGCTACGACGGCGCCTCCGGCTGGTTCTTCCTCAACGGCAACCCGGTGGCGAAATCGCTGTCACCCGGCCATGCGCAGATCGTCCGCCTGCTCAACCTCGTCCGCAACAACGGCGACATCAAGGAAATCGAGGCGGTGCTGAAGCAGGACGTGGCGCTGTCCTACAAGCTGCTGCGCTACATCAACTCCGCCGGCTTCGGCCTGATGTGCGAAATCCAGTCCTTCCGCCACGCGGTCAGCATCCTCGGCTACACCAACCTCAACAAGTGGCTGTCGCTGCTGCTGGTCACCGCCAGCCGCGACCCCGGCGCGCCGGCGATGATGCAGACCGCCATCGCCCGCGGCCGCTTCATGGAGGAGATAGGCTCCGCCTACTTCGACAAGTCCGAGCGCGACAACCTCTTCATCACTGGCGCCTTCTCCCTGCTGCACGTCCTGCTCGGCACCTCGATGCAGACCCTGCTCAACGAAATGCTGCTGCCCGCGCCTGTCACCGATGCCCTGCTGCACGACCAAGGCGAGTTCGCCCCCTTCCTGCGCCTGGCGCGCCACTGCGAGAGCTTCGACGCCGCCAACCTGCTGGCCGCCGCCGAGGAGTTGCACCTGGAGCGCGAACAGCTCAACCGCGCCCAGCTGATCGCCCTCGGCTTCGCCGACAGCCTGCAAGCCTGATTCCACCCAACCAACGCCCGGGGAGGCGTGATGAAGAATCTGAAGATCGGTCACAAGATCGGCTTGCTGATCGCCCTGGCGGTGCTTGGCTACCTGGTCAACATCGTCATCGGCCTCACCAGCTTGCGCGACAACCTGGTGGAAGACCGCAAGCTCAAGACCCGCAACGTGGTCGAAGTGGCGCTGGGCGTGGTCACCCGCTACCACGCCCAGGCCCAGGCCGGCGAGATGAGCGAAGCGGCGGCGCAGCAGGCAGCCATGAAGACGCTGCAGGAGCTGCGCTACGACGGCCAGGAGTACTTCTGGATCCACAGCGGCGAGAACCGCATGGTGATGCACCCGACCTCGCAGCAACTGCTGGGCAAGGACCTCACCGACTTCAAGGACACCAACGGCAAGCGCCTGTTCGCCGACATGACCGCGGTGGTGCGCGACAAGGGCGCCGGCTTCGTCGAGTACCACTGGAACAAGCCCGGCAGCACCGAACCGGTGCCCAAGATCTCCTATGTCGCCGGCTTCAAGCCGTGGAACTGGGTGATAGGTTCCGGCATATACGTGGATGACGTGGATGCGGTGTTCCGCGACAGCGCGCTGAGCCAGGGCGGTCTGGCCACCCTCACCCTGGTGCTGATGGTGGCCTTCGGCGTGGTGGTGATGCGCAGCGTGGCGCGGCCGGTGCAGCAGATGCAGGCGGTGATGGAAGCGCTGGCCGAGGGCGACCTCACCGTGCATGCCGAGAGCACCGGCAACGACGAGGTCGGCCACATGATGAAGGCCACCGAGCGGATGATAGAGCGCACCCGCAGCACGCTGATCGAGGTGCTGGAATCCACCGCCTCGCTCGCCAACGCCTCCGCCCAGGTCAGCCTCACCTCCCAGTCGCTGTCGCAGGCCGCCAGCGAGCAGGCGGCCAACATCGAGGAGACCACCGCCTCCGTCGAACAGATGGCCGCCTCCATCGCCCACAACCGCGAGAACGCCGGCGCCACCGAAGCCATCGCCGCCCGCGCCGCCACCGACGCCCAGGCCGGCGGCGAGGCGGTCAGCGAAACCGTGGGGGCCATGCAGGCCATCGCACAGAAAATCGGCATCGTGGACGACATCGCCTACCAGACGAACCTGCTGGCCCTGAACGCCGCCATCGAGGCCGCCCGCGCCGGCGAGCACGGCAAGGGCTTCGCCGTGGTCGCCGCCGAGGTGCGCAAGCTGGCCGAACGCAGCCAGGTCGCGGCCCGCGAGATCGGCGAGCTGGCCGGCTCCAGCGTCAGGCTGGCCGAGCGCACCGGCAGCCTGTTCGAGGAGCTGTTGCCCAGCATCCAGAGGAACGCCGCACTGGTGAAGGAGATCGCCCTCGCCTCCGAAGAGCAGGCCGGCGGCGCCGCCCAGATCAGCGTGGCGGTGAGCCAGGTCAGCCAGGCTACCCAGCACAATGCCTCCTCCTCCGAGGAGCTGGCTGCTACCGCCGAGGAACTACAGGCCCAAGCCAACCGGCTGCAGGAAACGGTACGTTTCTTCCGTGTTAACTGAGGCTTGCGCGACATACCCCGGAACGCGCAACGCGCTCCGGATTCAACTAAAGTCGCATATCCCCGCGGCAACGCGACTTCGATCACATCCCCCGGCGGGGGCGCTGGTTACAATCCGGCCAAACACCAACGACCGGCTCAGCGCCTCCGATGACCCCCGCCGCGCCCAGCGCGTTCCGCCCTCAGCCCCTGCCGGAAAGCAGCGCCACGCTGCTGCGCCTGCTCGCCACCGCAACGCCCAACTGGGCGGAGGCGGCACTGGTGGCCGCACGCGACCCGGCGCTGTGCCTGCTCCTGCTGCTGGCCGCACCGCTGGCGGAAGGCGAGCTGGACGGCGGCCTGGACCTGGCGCTGCGCCAGCGCCTCTCCACCCTGGGCGCCGACCTGCTGCGCGCCTGGCTGCTGGGCTTGCCGCAGACGGATAACGGCGGCGACGGCCAGCGTGCCCTGCTGGTGGCCGAATGTGCCCTGCACCTGGCGCTGGAAACCCGCTATCCGCGGCCGGACGAAGCCTACCTAGGTGGCCTCTGGCTCACGCCCTCGGCGCTGGGCCTCGGCCAGCGCAGCGGCGACAGCGAAGACCCCGGCCCGCTCTTCCTCGCCGACGACGGCCGCAGCCACCTCGCCCGTCTGGTGCATGCCTGTGGCCTGCCGGACACCCTGGCCGACGCGGTCGAGCTCGGTCCGCTGCTGGACGAACAGGCCCTGGCCGCGCATCCGCTGGTGCGACTGCTGAAAGCCGCCGACTCCCTCGCCGGCAAAGGCTGGGAGACGCGTGGCGAGCGCATCGCCAGCCTCACCGGACTCACCACCGGCAGCCTGCACAGCCTGCGCACCGACGTCGGCTACATCGTCTCCGGCCATGCCGCCTACCCGCCACCGGCGCCGCGGCTGCCAGCGCTGCCGGCCAGCGCCCCCGGCATCGCCGACGACCCTTTCCGCAGCGCCGCCCTGCACGGGCTGGTCACCGCCGCCTTCGCCGACCAGTCCGAAGAAGCCACCGCCGCCCGCCTGCGCATCGCCACGCCGCTGCTCACCGGCCAGCGCCAGTTCCTGCTGCTCGCCGCGGCGGACGACGGCCTGCTGCATCCGCTGCT
The DNA here is from genome assembly GCF_012911025.1 of Azoarcus sp. TTM-91. Taxonomy (GTDB): domain Bacteria; phylum Pseudomonadota; class Gammaproteobacteria; order Burkholderiales; family Rhodocyclaceae; genus Azoarcus. The sequence continues at coordinate 11,298 of NZ_WUEI01000035.1, forward strand.
GCCCTGCCCCGCCGGCACCGCCGCCGCCCGCATCCAGGAGTTACGGCTGCGCGAAGAAGACGAAAGCAGCGTCATCGCCCTGGCACTGCGCAGCGGCCGGCCAGCCGCTTACCTGCCGGCCGCCGCCGCTCCCGGCCGCAGCATGGCCGACTGGCACATCGGCCGCTGGCTGGGCCGGCGCGGCTTCTGCTGCCTGCCGCTGCCGCTGGCCGACGGCCGCCATGCGGTCGCCCTGCTGGCAGTGGACAGGGAGCAGGAACTGAGCCCCACCGAGCGCTGGCTGCTGAACGAACTGCTGGGGGCGGGCGCCCGCGCCATCGTCGGCGCCCGCCGCCTCCAGGAACAGGCCGGTGCCCGCGAAGACGCCCTCAAGGGCCGCTTCCGCGAGCATGTGCGGCGCATCGCCCACGAAGCGACCAACCCGCTCACCGTGCTCAAGACACGGCTGGGCCTGATGGCCCAGAACCAGCCGGAAGACGAGGCGCTGCAGGACGAGATGGGCCTGCTGAACGCCGAACTGGACCGCATCGGCAACCTGCTGCGCCGCGCCGGCGATCTGCCGGCCGACGAAAGCGAGCTGCCGCGCTGCCGCGTCGGCGAGTTGCTTCAGGAGATGCGCACGGTCTACGGCGACGCCCTGTTCGCCAGCCGCGACATCCATTTCGAGCTCCGCATCGCCGACGGCGTGGCGCCGGCCGCCATGCCGGCCTCGGCGCTCAAGCAGGTGCTGCTGAACCTTTTCCGCAATGCCTCCGAGGCGCTGCAGCCCGGCGGACGGCTGTCGGTTGCCCTGGTTGGGCAGGTCAGCGTGGATGGCCGCAACTGCGTGGAAATCCGCCTGATAGACAACGGCCCCGGCCTGCCGCCGGAGCGCGCCGCCGATCTCTTCTCGCCGCGCCCCTCCAGCAAGGGCGGCGGCCACCAGGGCGTGGGGCTGAGCGTGGTCCGCGACATCCTGGTGCAATGGAAAGCGTCCATCCTTTGCCGTAGCCAGCCGGGCAGCGGCACCAGCTTCCAGGTCTTCGTCCCTCTGGAACAATCCCGCTGACTGTTGCATTATGTCGAAAGACCTATAAGAAAGACCAAACGACAACCACCGACCACCAGGGAGGTCATGGTTATCCCGGGAGAGCAGCCCTTTTTCGGCACCGCTTCCGAGGTCCGCCCCGACCCGGAGCTTGCATGCCGGATACTCGTCGTCGACGACGATGCGTCGTTGCGCCGAACGCTGCCGCACGTCCTCGCCCGCGGCGGCCGCAGCTTCGACGACTGCGGCAGCGTCGCCGACGCCATCGCCCTGCTGCAGCACCAGCACTACGACCTCATCCTGCTGGACTACCGCCTGCCGGACGCCACCGGCCTCGCCCTGCTCGACTGGCTGTCCGAGAACCAGCGCGAAGAGGCGGTCATCATGATCAGCGGCGAAGACGCCATCGACGCCGCCATCGGCGCGCTGCGCCGCGGCGCGGATGACTACGTGCGCAAACCCTACCATGTCGCCCAGCTCCAGCGCGCGGTGGAAGGCACCCTGCACAAGACCTCGCTGGAGCGCGCCAACCGCGCCATGAGCCAGCGCCTGCGGGCTTCGGAGCGGCTGCACCGCTACCTGGTGGAAAGCTCGCCCGATCTCATCTTCACGCTGGATGCGGAAGGCTGCTTCAACTACATCAACCCGCGGGTTCAGGCCCTGCTCGGCTACGAGCGCAGCGCGCTGATGCGCCGCCCCTTCGTCTCGCTGGTGATGCCGGAAGACATGGAGCGCATGCGCTCCCTGCTGCTGTCGCCGCGCGGCATGCCCACCGAGAGCTTCAACGTCGAGCTGCGGCTGCGCCGCGCCACCGATGGCATGGACGGCCATGACGGCCCGGAATCCATCACCGTCTCCCTCACCGGCATCCCGATGATGGGGCGCGAGGGCGGCCGCCAGGCCAGCGGCCTCTATGGCGTCGCCCGCGACATCTCGGAACGCAAGCGCGCCGAGGAGATCATCTCCTTCCAGGCCTACCACGACCAGCTCACCCGCCTGCCCAACCGGGTGCTGTTCAAGGACCGCCTGGAGCTGGCCATCGCCCAGGCCCAGCGCCGCAGCGGCTCACTGGCGGTGATGTTCGTGGATGTGGACCGCTTCAAGCTGGTGAACGACACCTTCGGCCATGCCGAGGGTGACACCCTGCTGCGCGGCATCGCCGAACGCCTGTCCGCCACCCTGCGCCGCGGCGACACCCTCGCCCGCCTGGGCGGCGACGAGTTCACCGTGCTGCTGCCGGACGTCGCCCAGCCGGAAGACGCCGAAACCATCGCGCGCAAGATCCTGGAGGTGCTGGCGCCGCCCTTCCGCCTCAGCCACGGCGACTTCCGCGCCACCGCGAGCCTGGGCATCGCGCTCTTCCCCCGCGACGGCAACGACGCCGAGGAGCTGACCCGCGCCGCCGACATCGCCATGTACCAGGTGAAGCGGTCGGGCAAGAACGGCTTCCGCTTCTTCGACCCCGACCTCAACAGCCACTACCGCGAACGCATCGCGCTGGAGAACGACCTGCGCGGCGCGGTGGAGCGCGGCGAGCTGGAGCTGCACTACCAGCCGCAGATCAGCCTGCATCACCAGCGGGTGGTGGGCATGGAGGCGCTGCTGCGCTGGAACCATCCGGTGCATGGCATGGTGGGGCCGGCGGCCTTCGTGCCGGTGGCCGAAGAGGCCGGGCTGATCGGCGACATCAGCCGCTGGGTGCTGGAGCAGGCCTGCCGCCAGCTCGCCCACTGGCGCGAGGCCGGCCATGACGAGCTGCGCATGTCGCTCAACCTCTCACCGCACGACTTCGACAGCGCCGACGTGGTCGGCATGGTCACCGACTGCGTCTCCCGCCACCGCCTGCCGCCTTCGCAGCTGGAGCTGGAGATCACCGAGAGCATGATGATGCAGGACGCCGCCGGCGTCGCCGCCAAGGTCCGCCAGCTGCGCGAGGCCGGCCTCAGCGTGGCGATAGACGACTTCGGCACCGGCTACTCGGCGCTGGCCTACCTGCAGAAATTCCCGGTGAGCACGCTGAAGATAGACCGCAGCTTCGTGCGCGACCTCGAAGGCCCGGCCACCAATCCCATCATCTCCGCCATCACCGGCATCGCCCGTGGCTTTGGGCTGCAGCTGATCGCCGAGGGGGTGGAGCGCGCCGAACAGGTGGAGACCCTGCGCACCCTGGGCTGCGACGTGATGCAGGGCTACTTCTTCGCCCGCCCGGCGCCGGCGGCGGAAGCCGGCGGCTGGCTGCAGACGGTGCCCTGCGGCAGCTGCTGAAGCCGCGGGCGCCAGACGGGCGAAGCGCCAGACCCGGTTGAAGCACCTGGCGCGGAATCCGCCCCGGGCTCAGTTGAGCTTGGGGCTGCAGCCCACCGGCGTGCCCGCCTTGGCCCAGCCGCTGCCGTCCGGATTGGTGCCCAGTATCCACTGCACCAGCTCGCGCGCCTCGCTTTCATTCACGTGGTATTTGTTCGGCGGCATCGGCACCACGCTCCACTCGCATACGCTGCCGTTGAGCACCTTGCCGACGAGCTTGTCCACCGCGCCGGGCTGCTTCGCATAGCGGGCGGCGATGTCCTTGAAGGCCGGGCCCACCCGCTTCTGGTCCAGCACATGGCAACCGGTGCAGTTCTTCGCCTTGGCCAGCGCCTCATCGGCAAACGCCGGGGCGGCGGACAGCGTACAGACGGCGAGTGCGGCGCTTAGTGCGGCGGCGGGCAACTTCATACCTACTCCTCTGGCAAGGGACGGAACCGCCGCGATACTAAACGACCGCGCCGGGGCTTGCCCAAGGCGGCGCGCCGGCGGCCCGACTTCAGGCCGCCGGGCGCAGCAGGCCCTGGCGCTCGATGAAGCCGATGATCTCGTCCAGGCCCTGGCCGGTCTTGAGGTTGGAGAAGACGAAGGGGCGCTCGCCGCGCATCTTCTTCGCGTCGCGGTCCATCACCTCCAGCGAGGCGCCGACCATGGGCGCGAGGTCGATCTTGTTGATCACCAGCAGGTCGCTCTTGGTGATGCCGGGACCGCCCTTGCGCGGAATCTTGTCGCCGGCGGAAACGTCGATCACGTACAGCGTGAGGTCGGACAGCTCCGGCGAGAAGGTGGCCGCCAGGTTGTCGCCGCCGGACTCGACGAAGATGATCTCCAGCCCGGGGAAGCGCTGGTTGAGGCGATCCACCGCCTCCAGGTTGATGGAGGCGTCCTCGCGGATGGCGGTGTGCGGGCAGCCGCCGGTTTCCACGCCGATGATGCGCTCCGGCGCCAGCGCCTCGTTGCGCACCAGGAACTGGGCGTCCTCGGCGGTGTAGATGTCGTTGGTCACCACCGCGATGTTGTAGCGCTCGCGCAGCGTGCGGCACAGCGCCAGGGTGAGGGCGGTCTTGCCGGAGCCGACCGGGCCGCCGATACCGACGCGCAGGGCGTGGGAAGTCTGGGATGTCATGATCTGAACAGCCTCGTGTATTGGGTTTCATGCCGGCTGCTGGCGATGGCCAGGCCGGGGGTGAAGTTGCTCCATTCCGCTTCCGGCAGCACCAGCGCCGCGGCCGCCAGCTCCGGCACCCGCGCGCCCAGGCCGGCGAGCAGACGCTGGCCGGCGCTCTGGCCCAGCGGCACCGCCTTCACCGCCGCCATCACCTGGTTTTCCAGCCAGGCCCACAGGTAGGCCGCCAGCGCGGCCCCGGCGTCTATGTTCCAGGCGGCGGCGGCCGCCGCCCAGGCGGTGGGAAAGGCGGGGGAGTCGATACCGCGCAGGCGCTCGCGCCAGCCGGGCAGGCCGGCGAAAGCGTCCAGCTCCGTCAGCAGGCGCACCAGGGAATAGCCCATCTGCAGCGTCTCGGCGCGCAGCTCCGAGGTCTCGCGGCTGCAGATGAAATCGTCGTTGAGGCGGGCGACCTCGGCATCCTCGCCAACCGCCCAGGCCTGTACCAGCCGCGCCAACAGCGGCGCTTCGAAGCGGCCGGCACCGTGGCTGAGCAGGTCGCCTATCCAGCGGCCGGCGCCGGCTTCGTCGCGTACCGCGCCGCATTCCACCGCCCACTCCAGCCCTTGCGAATAGGTGTAGGCGCCCACCGGCAGCGCCGGGCTGGCCAATTGCAGCAGGCGCACCAACTGCAGCTGGCCGAGCGCGGCCGGAGCGGGCACCGCGGCAGCGGAAGCGGTTTCGCTCACTGCCCGTCCATCATGTGGATGCGAGCGCCGCTGCCGTCACCCGGGTGCTGGTGGCCGTGGGCGTAGGCGCCGGCTTCCGGCTCGAAGGGCGCGCGCAGCGCTTCGACGTCGGCGCCCAGCCCGGTCAGCATGCCTTCCAGCACATGGTCGGCCTGGATGCGCAACCAGCCCTCGCCGAGCTCGACGGCGACGTGGCGGTTGCCCAGGTGATAGGCGGCGCGCGCCAGCTCGAGCGCATCGGCGCAGCGCACCTCCATCAGATCTTCCGGGGCGGCCACCACTTCCACCACCCGGCCGTCATTGGCGAGCAGGCGGTTGCCGCCGCGCAGGATGGTGCCGCGCGGCAGGAAGAGGCCGACTTCTGCGCCTGAGCCCAGCCTGGCGCGCAGGCGGCTCTTGGTGCGGTAGCCGAAGTCCAGCTCCAGCGTGTCGGTGGCGTTGCGGGTGCCTTCGTAGAGCGCTTCGATCAGCAGCATGTCGCCGCCTGTCGGGCCAGCGGAGGAGGCCGTGGTCATGGAATGTCTCCGGGTACGGGTATCGATGGGCCGCGCCGGCCGGCGCGATGGAAAGTGACACAGGGTAGCCAAAGCCACCCCGTGCCTGCCACCGCGCCCGGCGGTCGCGCGTGCCGTCAGAACAGGAAGTAGCGCTGCGCCATCGGCAGCACCGAGGCCGGCTCGCACACCAGCAGCTCGCCGTCGGCCCGCACCACGTAGGTTTCCGGGTCCACTTCTATCGTGGGCCGGGCGCCGTTGTGCACCATGTCGCCCTTCTGCACGCCGCGGCAACCCTGCACCGCCACCAGAGGCTTGTCGAGCTTGAGCGCGGCCACCTCCGGGTTGGCCAGCGCGGCCTGGGAGACGAAGGTCACCGAGGTCTTCAGCGCCTTGCCGAAGCTGCCGAACATCGGCCGGTAGTGCACCGGCTGCGGCGTCGGGATTGAGGCGTTGGCGTCGCCCATCGCCGCGGCGGCGATCATGCCGCCCTTGAGGATGAGGCTGGGCTTGACGCCGAAAAATGCGGGCTTCCACAGTACCAGGTCCGCCAGTTTGCCTTCCTCGATGGAGCCGACCACATGGGCGATGCCGTGGGTAATGGCCGGGTTGATGGTGTATTTGGCGATGTAGCGCTTGATGCGGAAGTTGTCGTTGCCCTTGCCGGCGTCCTCCGCCAGCGGGCCGCGCTGCACCTTCATCTTGTGCGCGGTCTGCCAGGTGCGGATCACCACCTCGCCGACCCGGCCCATGGCCTGAGAGTCGGACGACATCATGGCGAAGGCGCCGGTGTCGTGCAGGATGTCCTCGGCGGCGATGGTTTCGCGGCGGATGCGGGACTCGGCGAAGGCGACGTCCTCGGCAATCGACGGGTCCAGGTGATGGCAGACCATGAGCATGTCGAGATGCTCGTCTATGGTGTTCACCGTGTAGGGCCGGGTCGGGTTGGTGGAGGACGGCAGCACATTGGCCTCGCCCACCGCCTTGATGATGTCCGGCGCATGGCCGCCACCCGCGCCTTCGGTGTGGAAGGTGTGGATGGTGCGGCCCTTGAAGGCGGCCAGCGTGGTCTCGACGAAGCCGGATTCGTTCAGGGTGTCGGTGTGGATGGCGACCTGCACGTCCATCTCGTCCGCCACCGTCAGGCAGTTGTCGATGGCCGCCGGGGTGGTGCCCCAGTCCTCATGCAGCTTGAGGCCGATGACGCCGGCCTCGACCTGCTCCTTCAACGGCCCCGGCAGGCTGGCGTTGCCCTTGCCGAAGAAGCCCATGTTCATCGGGAAGGCGTCCGCCGCTTCCAGCATGCGGTGGATGTGCCACGGCCCCGGCGTGCAGGTGGTGGCGTAGGTGCCGGTGGCCGGCCCGGTGCCGCCGCCCAGCATGGTGGTGACGCCGCTCATCAGCGCCTCGTCGATCTGCTGCGGGCAGATCCAGTGGATGTGGCTGTCGATGCCGCCGGCGGTAAGGATCATGCCCTCGCCGGCAATGACCTCGGTGCCGGCGCCGACCGGGATGGTGACGCCCGGCTGGATGTCCGGGTTGCCGCCCTTGCCTATCTTCCAGATCTTGCCGCCCTTGAGGCCGACATCCGCCTTCACGATGCCGGTCACCGCGTCCACGATCAGCGCGTTGGTGATGATGGTGTCGGCGATCTCGGCGGCCAGCTGCTGGCCCTGGCCCATGCCGTCGCGGATGACCTTGCCGCCGCCGAACTTCACTTCCTCACCGTAGATGGTGTGGTCCTTTTCGACCTCGAGCACAAGGTCGGTGTCGGCCAGGCGCAGCTTGTCGCCAGTGGTGGGGCCGAACATTTCCGCATAGGCGCGGCGGGTTATTTTCGCCATCTCAAAGCGCTCCCATCACGTCGCCGTTGAAGCCATACACCTTGCGCGCGCCGGCCAGCGCCACCAGCTCCACCGTGCGCGCCTGGCCCGGCTCGAAACGCACCGCGGTGCCGGCGGCGATGTTGAGGCGGAAGCCGCGGGCGGCCTTGCGGTCGAAATCCAGCGCGGCGTTGGTCTCGGCGAAGTGGTAGTGCGAGCCGACCTGGATCGGGCGGTCGCCGGTGTTGGTCACCGACAGGGTCAGCGTGACGCGGCCGGCGTTCAGCTCCAGCTCGCCGGCCGCGGGGATGAGTTCACCCGGAATCATGTGCTTGCTCCTTTCTTATCCTTGTACGCCCCAACCGCCACGGGCACCGTAGCGGTAGTCCCGGACCTGCGTCCGGGCGGCGGGTTTGTTCGCTTGCGCGTCTGCCGGCGGCGGCATGATGGTCGCGGCTTCGGCCGGCGGCGGAGCGGGCTGCGCTTGCGGCGCCTGCAGCAGCTGGCGCAGGCGGCCGGCCAGCTCGCGCACGATGTCGTCGCCATCCGCCTCCAGCGCGGCCAGCACCTGCTCCGCCTGGGCGGGATCGATCAGCGCCGCCGGGTCCAGGCTGGCACCGCGCCGGCGCAGCTGCAATCTGAGGCGGGAGAGCAGGCTCGCCCGTTCCAGCTCCTTCCGTTCCACTTCCGCTTCGTGCATCGCAACCTCCCGCGGCCGCGCCGCGAACGTTTGCGTGCAGGCCGCGCCAGCCGGCGCGACGCCGCCCGCGCTGTCAGACGATGGGATTGTGTACCGTGACCAGCTTGGTGCCGTCCGGGAAGGTCGCCTCGACCTGGATCTCCGGGATCAGCTCGGCGATGCCGTCCATGACGTCCTCGCGGGCGAGGATGGTGGTGCCGAAGCTCATCAGCTCGGCCACCGTGCGGCCGTCGCGCGCGCCTTCGAGAATGGCGCAGGTGATCAGCGCCACCGCCTCCGGGTAGTTGAGCTTGAGGCCGCGGGCGCGGCGGCGCTCGGCGAGCAGGCCGGCGGTGAAGATGAGCAGCTTGTCCTTCTCGCGCGGAGTCAATTCCATACGCTAGTCCTCGTGTGTTCCATTCAGGTATTCCAGATGCGCGGGATCGCCATCGGCCGCCCGGCGAGGGCCGGCCGCAGCACTGCCCACAGGCGGTTGAACCAGATGCGCCCCGGCTCGCAGCCCGGCCCGAGGTAACGGGCGACGAGCAGGCCGGGCAGCAGCGTGACCGCGCCCTCGCCCACCGCCGGCACGATCTCGCGGCAGGCGGCGAGCAGCTCGCCATCCACCCGCGGCGACGCCGCCAGCAGGGTGCCGGCCACCGGATGGCCGCCCAGGCCGACCGGCGACTCCATCAGGCCGCCGCCGCCCTCCACCCGGCCGCGCTCCAGCCACAGGCTCTTGCCGTCGCGGCGGATGCGGGTGGCCAGCGCGAGCTGGCCGCGGCTGAATTTCTCGCCGGAGCCGGTGCGGCCGAAGCAGCTCATCTCGCTGCCGATGAAACTGGCGTCGCCCGCCAGCGCCACCTCGGTCAGCAGCTCGCCGACCGCGCCTTCATAAACGATGCTCTCCTGCGGCAGCCATTCGCACACCCCGCCTTCGGCCACCGCGATGCGCTGGCTGAGGCGGCCGACGCGGCCCTCGCTGCGATACCACTTGCCGGCGCCCGGCGTGGTCAGCAGCGCGTGGGCGCCGGCGCCCACGTCCACGTTCAGCGCCAGCGTATCGCCGCCAACGATGCCGGCCGGCGGATGCACGACGATGGCATGGCACACCTCGTCGCCCTCGGGGTAGAGCGCGCGCTGTACCACCAGCGGACCGACGTGGCGGCGCTCGGCCAGCACGCTGCGGTCGCCGCGGCGGCGGAAACCCAGGTGCAGCTCGGCCTGCCAGCCGCGCACGGACGGGGTCAGGCTGGGGCATTCGACGACGGCGTTCATGACTTTCGTTTTAGCAATTGGCATTCCAGTTCGCTGCCGGCGGCTTTATCCCGACGGTTTCAGCACTTGCATGGTGATGCCGGAGACATGGCGGTTCGATGACGGCGATGCGCGCACCAGCCCGGTGCCTGCGCGGCCTTTCATGCCCCGCCCTTGCCCATGCCCCGGCGTCCCGGCCGGCGCTTGCTGCCTTGCCCGCGGCCTCTTACTGCCGCACTTCCATGCGTTCATCCGCCGCCAGCGCCAGCGAGGTGGCGCGCCAGGGGTTGATGTCCAGCCCGCCGCGGCGGGTGTAGCGCGCCCACACGGAGAGTTCGCGCGGCTGGCAGCGCGCCAGCACGTCGCAGAAGATGCGCTCCACGCACTGCTCGTGGAATTCGTTGTGGCCGCGGAAGGAGACGATGTAGCGCAGCAGGCCGGCGCGATCGATCGCCGGCCCACGGTAGCGCAGCGCCACCATGCCCCAGTCCGGCTGGCCGGTGACCAGGCAGTTGGATTTCAGCAGGTGGGAGTACAGCGTTTCCGCCACCTCGGCGCCGCCGGCCGAGAGCAGCTCCGGCGCCGGCTGGTAGCGGTCGATGGCGACGTCCAGCTCGTCCAGGCAGACGCCTTCCGGATAACCGAAGGCGCGCTGCGGCCGCCGCGACAGCGGCGCCACCTCCACGCCCACCGCCCCGCCAGCGGCGGCGGACAGATCGGCGGCGATGGTGGCCGCCACCGCTTCATGGTCGGCGAAAACGTGCTGGTTGAAGGCGTTGAGATAGAGCTTGAGCGACTTGGATTCGACCAGCCGCGGCGTTTCCGCCGGCACCCGGAAGCGGGCCAGCGCCACCACCGGCTTGCCGCGCGGATTCAGCCAGGACAGCTCGTAGGCGTTCCACAGGTCGGCGCCAACGAAGGGCAGCGCATCCTCGCGCAGGCCCAGCTCGTCCCGCTTCAACTGGCGCGGAATGGGGAACAGCAGCTCCGGCGCATAGGTGTCGCGGTAGCTGACCGTGCGCCCCAGCGGCGAAGCCTCTGCGCCGTGCCTGTCCGTCATGCCATCTCCTTGGCTCATCTTCTTGTGCCAGTGCTCATCGGGCGGCGCTCAATGCGCGCCGTGCGGGGCCGCGTCCGGCAGCGGGCTGTGCACCGGCACCGCCTGCGAGCTGTCTTCCACCTTGTTGCTGTAGAGCATCAGGCGGGCAGCTTCATGCAGGCCGCGGGCGAGGCGGTAGAGGCGCTGGTACTCCGCCGGGTTGGCCTCGGCGACGTTGTCCAGCGGCGTCTTGGAGGCGATTTCGTGCATGGAGGCGCTGCTGCCGTCGGCGTTCATCTGCACCAGGTAATGCTGGGTGACGACGCCGATCAGCGGGAAATTGCCCTCGCGCAGCACCACCGGCACGGCGCGCTCGCCTTCCGGCGCCGGCAGCTGGATGTCGCGGCCCATGGTGGTGTTGGTGTATTCCACGCCGACCAGGCCGGCCACGGTGGGCAGCAGGTCCAGCAGGCTGGTGGCCTCGGCGGTGACGCGCGGGGCGATCATCCTGGGCGCGTAGATCACCGCCGGCACGTTCAGGCTCTCCAGGTTGAGCGCCTCGTAGGCGGGCGGCATGAAGGGCAGCTGGGAGATGCGGCCGTTGTGGTCGCCGTAGAGCACGAAGATGGTGTCGTCGTGGTAGCCGCTCTTCTTCGCCATCTCGATGAAGCGGCCGACGCTGTAGTCCTGCAGGCGCACCGCGTTGTACTGGTCGGCGCTGCGGAAGCCGGCGGGATCGGCCTCGGCGTCGCTGATGCGCTTCACCTCGAAATCGTCGCTATCCGGCGGAATGGTGAAGGGGCGGTGGTTGCCGGCGGTCTGGATGAAGGCGAAGAAGGGCTTGTCGCGCGGCATGTCGCGCAGCATCGCATCCACTTCCTTGAACATGTTGAGGTCGGAAACGCCCCACACGTCGGCGTTCTTGGACTTCCAGTGGCCTTCCTCGTAGAGCTTGATGCCATCGACGCTGCTGACGATGAGCGCGTTCATGTTGGCCCAGCCGGCGCTGCCGCCGATGGCGTAGAACTTGTCATGTGCGCGGAAGGCGTTGGCCACGGTGTGCTGCGGCACGATGAAGGGGTTGCGGGTGGCGCTCTCGGCGCGGGACACGTCCGGAATGCCGGTGACGGTAGCCCACACCGTCTTGGCGGTGCCGGTGACCGGCACGTAGAGGTTGGGGAAGAACCAGCCCTGGCGCGCCAGCGAGTCGAGGTGCGGCGTCGGGTCCAGCGGGTTGCCGTGGATGCCGGTGACGCTGGCGCCGAAGGACTCCAGCATGATGAAGACGACGTTGGGCGGGCGCTCGCGCTGGAGGCGATGGGGCTGCACGCCGATGTGGCGGTCGAAGCGCGGCTGCGCGGCGCCGGCAGCGGAAGCCTCCACGCCGAGGTAGTTCGCCACCTCCGGGTAGTACTCGCGCACCGCCGCCATGTCGTAGCGCTCCAGCGGCGTGCGCACCGTGTCCCACAGGAAGATCACCGGGTTGAGGCCGAGAGCGCCGACCTGGGTGCTGCCGGAGAAGAAGGCGTCGCCCCAGCGCAGCGGCACCGGGTTGCGGGGGTTGATGTCCTCCAGCCGGCCGAGGATGCCGAGGAAGCCCAGCACCACGGTGGCCACCACCGCCAGCGCCACCGGCAGCGTGCCGACCGACCGTGGCGGGCGGTCCAGCGTGCGCTTCTCCAGCGCCAGCATGACGCCGAAGATGAACAAGCCGGCCGCCAGCCACAGCAGCGTCAGCCACACCACCGGGTAGCTCTGCCACACCATGTCGGCGGAGATCTGGGCATCGGAGAAGAAGCGCAGGATGCTGGAATTGATCCGCAGCCCGAGGTACTGGTAGTGGCCGAAATCCACGATGTAGATCAGCGTCACCGCCAGGCTGGCCACCAGCAGCCACAGCCGGCCCAGCCAGCGCAGCGGCCGCGAGGTGGCGAGGTTGACGCGCGGCAGGATGGCGAGCACCGCCAGCGGCAGCATCAGCAGGATGGCCAGCCGCAGGTCGAAGCGCAGCCCCACGCCCAGGGTCTTCAGCACCTCGGCGGCGTGCGTGCCCTCGCCCAGGGTGACTTCGGACGACCAGATATAGAAGCCTGCCCGCAGCAAGGCGAACAGCAGGAAGAAGAAGAACACGCCGGCCAGGAGGTAACGCAGGCGGCGGAACGTTAGACGGTGCATCGGGATTCCTCGTGAACGGGAGGCCTCCCTCCCACCCTGTTCGGCACCAGCTGCGCAGACGCGCCCTTGCGCCTGCGGCCGACAGAAGCCGGGCAGTTTATCCGCTAACGTTTTATCGGGGAAAGTCCGTACAAACCGGGGAAATTTCCTGATTTCCCAATTGCATGCGGCAGCCTTGCCGGCCGGCGCCCCGGCCCGGCGGCGGCCGCCGCGCCAGCAGGAAAGAAGGCGCCGGACCGCCCTCCTCCGCGGCGGGAGGGAGCCGGTCCGGCGCGAGGGTACGCAGCCCGCGCACCCAGCTCCGCTCAAGCACGGAGAATCAGAAGTGCCATTCCATCTGGAAGGTCGGCGCGGTGGTATCTATGCCCGGCTTGGTCACGCCGGCGGCATTGCTGTGGTTGCCGAACTTGTTCTTCCAGTATTCGTAGCCCACGCCCATCAGGAAGGTGTTCTTCTTGCCGCTGACCATCTGGCCCACATCCACCATCAGCGAGGTGCGCATCAGGGTTTCCGCCTTGGTCTTCACGCCGGCGTAGTCCTTGCCCTTCTCGCTGTTGTAGTTGATGAAGCCCTGGAACTTCAGCGGCACCGGGCCGGCCTGGAAAGGGATGCCCCAGGCGGCGCTCACCATCCACTGCGGATCGAAGGTGATGTCGCTCTTCGGGCAGGCGGGGGAGCCGAGGCCACAGTGGTTCTGCTCGCGGCCGTACAGCAGGCTGAGGTCGAGGAAGCCCGGCACGTCGAACTTCAGCGTGGGGCCGACCACCAGCAGGCGCTTGCGCGGCGCGAAGCGGGTGTTCTTGGTGTTGAGGTCGAAGCCGGCGGTCAGCGCCACTTCCTTGACCGGGCCGAAGGACATGTCCTTCTCGAAGATCTTGCCCAAGTGGAACTGGTGGCGGTAGGTCAGGTAGAACTCGGTGGCGCCGCTGTCGCTGCCGCTCGCCGGGTCCTTGCTGTCGGACTGCAGCACGTCCAGGTTCACGAAGTTCTGGCCGATCGAGTAGCCGCTGGAGTGGGTCAGCTGCAGCACATGCTTGCGCACCTCGTCGCGGTTGTTCGGCTCGCGGAAATCGGTGCCGAAGCGGTAGCCGATGAAGGTATCGCTCCAGGTGGCGGCCTGGGCTGCATTCGGCACGAGGGCGGGCAGAGCGGCGATGGCGCAGGCGAGCGCCAGCTTCTTGCCGCGGGTGGGGGAGGACTTCATTGATGGGACTCCTGAGTGGTCTGCTGTGAATGCTGCTGCGCACCGGATTGCCGCGCTTTTTTAGACGCTAACAGGAGCCGAAAGGGCTTTGGCGAATAATGGGTATTACGTTTGCCGTATAAGACACCCAATACACATCCTTCTGTTTATAAAAGAAATATCCTTTCCTCCATATTCAATCGGCATTCCCTTTGTTGGCGCATTTATGCCATTGCCGCCCAACTTCGGTGCATTGCAAAAACGTGCTGAAACAAGTCGTTACGGGCACCGTCCCGGCGCACGCACCAGGAGGGAACGCAAAGCACCCCGATCGGGCGCGATAATCCACGGTTTATGCCCCTTTGCGGTGGCACGGCGCTTGCCAATTGCTTGGCCGAAACCGATCCATCCATGCAAACGGAGCAGCTCATGACCCGCAAGACCTCCATCTCCCGCCGCCTTTTCCTCTGCGCCGCCACCGCGCTGGCCTTCGCCGGCAGCGCCGCGCACGCCGCCGACCCGGTGAAGATCAAGTTCACCCTGGACTGGCGCTTCGAAGGCCCGGCGGCCCCCTTCCTGCTGGCGAAGGCGAAGAACTACTTCGCCGCCGAGGGCCTGGACGTGGAGATCGACGCCGGCAACGGCTCCGCCGGCGCGGTCACCCGCGTCGCCACCGGCGCCTATGAAATGGGCTTCGCCGACTTCAACTCGCTGATCGAACAGGAAGCCAAGACGCCCGGCACCAAGATCCAGGGCGTCTACATGGTCTACAACAGCACCCCGGCCGCCATCGTGCTGCTGAAGAAGTCCGGCGTGACCAAGCCGGCCGACCTGGTGGGCAAGACCCTGGCGGCGCCGGTGTTCGACGGCGGCCGCAAGGCCTGGCCGGCCTTCGCCAAGGCCAACGGCCTGGCGCTGGACGCGGTGAAATGGCAGACGGTGGAGCCGGCCATCCGCGAAACCCTGCTCGCCCGCGGCGATGTGGACGGCATCACCGGCTTCTACTTCACCAGCGTGCTCAACCTGGAGGCCCGCGGCGTGAAGACCGAGGACATCGTGGCGTTGAAGTACCCGGACCACGGCGTCGAGTTCTACGGCAACGCCATCATCGCCAGCCCGAAGTTCCTGGCCGAGAAGCCGCAGGCGGTGGCCGGCTTCGTGCGCGCCTTCAACAAGGCGCTTAAGGAAACCCTGGCCAACCCGGAAGCCGCGGTCGCCTACGTGAAGGAACGCGATCCGCTGATCAACGTGGCGCTGGAAACCCGCCGCCTGAAGATGGCGATGGACATGGTGGTGGTCACGCCCGAAAGCACCAGGCTGGGCCTGGGCGCGGTGGACGAAGCCCGCCTGAAGCGCTCGGTTGCCGATGTGGTTGCCGCCTTCGGCCTGCCCGCCACGCCGGACGCCGCCGCGCTGTTCACCTCCGCCTACCTGCCGCCCGCCGCCGACCGCGCCGTCAAGTAAGTCACCCGAAACGACAAGGAGGACGCCCGGCCCGCCTCACCCGCGGCGCCGGGCGGAACACATCATGGATTTTGTCCGCTTCGAGAACGTCAGCCTCGCCTACCAGCCGGGCAGCCCCTTCGCCATCGAGGATGTCAGCCTGAGCATCCGCGAAAACGAATTCATCTCCCTCGTCGGCCCCTCGGGCTGTGGCAAGTCCACCGTGATGAAACTGGTCACCGGCCTCAAGCCGCCGAGCAAGGGCTATGTCTATGTGGACGGCCGCGAGGTCGGCGGCCCGCAGAAGTGCGTGGGCATGGCCTTCCAGGCCTCCAACCTGCTGCCCTGGCGCACCACGCTGCAGAACGTCATGCTGCCGATGGAGATCGTCGAGCCCTATCGCTCCACCCTGCGGGCCAAGCGCGCCGAGTACGAGGAGCAGGCGCGCGCGCTGTTGAAGCGCGTCGGCCTCGCCGGTTTCGAGAACAAATTCCCGTGGGAGCTTTCCGGCGGCATGCAGCAGCGCGCCTCCATCTGCCGCGCCCTCATCCACAAGCCCCGCCTGCTGATGCTGGACGAGCCCTTCGGCGCGCTGGACGCCTTCACCCGCGAAGAGCTGTGGTGCATGGTGCGCGACCTGTGGCAGGAAGAGCCCTTCACCGTGGTGCTGGTCACCCACGACCTGCGAGAGGCGGTCTTCCTCGCCGACACCGTCTACGTGATGAGCAAGCGCCCGGGGCGCATCCTGGTGAAGCGCGAGATCGACCTGCCGCGCCCGCGCGACCTCGAAGTCACCTACACCGAACCCTTCGCCGCCTATGTGCACGAGTTGCGCGAGCACATCGGCCACATCCGCGAATCCTGAGCCCGGAGGACATCCCCATGCTGTCGCAGAAAACCCTCATCCGGCTCGCCCCCTGGCTGGTCATCCTCGCGCTCGGCCTCATCTGGGAAGCGGTGGTCGTCGGCTTCCAGGTGCCGGAGTTCCTGTTCCCCTCCCTGTCCGCGGTGTGGCGCTCCACGCTGACGCACTGGGACCCGATCATGATGCACGCCACCCAGACCTTCCTCACCACCCTGGCCGGCTTTGGCATCGCGGTGGTCGTCGGCCTGGTGCTGGGCGCCGCGGTCGGCTCCTCGCCGGTCATCTACAAGGCGCTCTACCCGCTGCTGGTGGGCTTCAACTCCATCCCCAAGGTCGCCTTCGTGCCGGTGCTGGTGGTGTGGTTCGGCATCGGCACCATCCCCGCCATCCTCACCGCCTTCCTCATCTCCTTCTTCCCGGTGGTGGTCAACGTCGCCACCGGCCTGGCGACGCTGGAGCCGGAACTGGAAGACGTGCTGCGCTCGCTGGGCGCCTCCCGCTTCGACATCCTGAAGAAGGTCGGCCTGCCGCGCGCCATGCCCTACTTCTTCGCCTCGCTGAAGGTCGCCATCACGCTGGCCTTCGTCGGCTCGGTGATCTCGGAAACCGTCGCCTCCAACCTCGGCATCGGCTACCTGATGATGGCCGCCAGCTCGTCGATGGACATGGCGCTGGTGTTCGCCGGCCTGATCGTCATCGGCATCATGGGCGTGGTGATGTACGAGCTCTTCGCCTTCGCCGAACGCCGGCTGACCGGCTGGGCACACCGGAATCCGAACGGGGCGCTGTAAGCCTGCCCGCAGCGCTGGTCGTGAAAAAGGCCACCCCCTGGGTGGCCTTTTCTTTGCCCGCGGCGGGGCCGATGAAGCTCAGGCGGCGGAAAACCCGATCACCGCCCCGTCCGGCAGCACCGCCCGGTCGCGGCCTTCGTGCTTGGCGCGGTACATGCGCTGGTCGGCGAGGTCGACCAGCTTGGCCCAGTCGCCGACTCCGTCAACCAGGCTTTCGGCGACGCCGATGGAGGCGGTCAGCGGCTTGCCGTCGGGGCGGATGCCCAGGCCGGCGGCGCGCAGGCGGGAGAGGAAGGCGGGCACCTGGGCGACCGGCATGTCCGGCAGCACGGCGACGAACTCCTCGCCACCCCAGCGCGCCAACACGTCGCCGCGGCGCAGAATGCCGCGCAGGGTCTGCACCAGGGCGATCAGCGCCTGGTCGCCGGCGTCATGGCCGTAGCCGTCGTTGATGGCCTTGAAGTGGTCGAGGTCGAAGAAGACCACGGTGAGCGGGCGGGAGGACATGGACGACAGCCGGAACATCAGCTCCAGCGCCTCGGCGCCGGAGCGGCGGGAGAAGGCGCCGGTGAGCGGGTCCGTCATCGCCTTGTGCACCAGGCTTTCCATGTAGTGGGTCTGGCTCATGCCGGAGAACATGGCCACGCCCAGCATCAGCAGCATGAACCACAGCGCGGCGCCGTGCTGCTGCAGGGAGAACTCCAGGCCGCTGGCGGCCATGCCGAATACCGCCATGGCGATCGCCGGCAGCGACAGCAACAACGCCTCCAGCGCAGTGAGCGGGAAGATGGCGAGGCCGCCGAGCACCACCGTGGGCATGAAGCCGTACAGCTCGCCGACCAGCCGCGGCCAGCCTGTGAGCTGGGAGACGTCGATGACCTGCAGCGAGGCGAGGTAGAACAATGGCGGCACCAGCATCATGGTGATCAGCATCGCCATCGCCTGCAGGTAAGGGCGCTCCATCGAGATGCCACGCGGCCAGGCGAGCGCGGCGAACACCGCGGCGGAAGCCAGCCGCATCAGCACCAGCGGCCAGGCCACCGGCCACTCGAACACCAGCAGGTCCACCACCGCCCACAGCGGCACCAGCACCGCGAACAGGGCGCAGATGAGCTGGACGCGGGCGATGATGACCGCGGCGGCATGCCGGCGCAGCTGCGGCGAGCGGTTGAAGGGCGCCAGCAGGCGGGGAAACTGGTCGCTGCTCAACTGGGTGGGCGCAACGATGTGCTGACAGATTGCGTTCCAAAGACGCTTCACGATGCTGCTTTCTCCGAGACTTCCGCGAAGCGAAAGGCCCGCGAGTTGGGCGCAATCCTAACACCGGCGATATAGGCAGGAACTGCGCCTAATCAAGGCTAAAAGCCTTTTACCGCCTGGGTGTGACCTCGCTCACATAGCCCGTCGGATGTAAGCTTTTGTCAGCTTTCCGGCCCGCCCGCCAGGGCCGCGCCGGCGCACGCAAGCCCAAGCCGGAGCCAGCCCCCGCCCCGCCTCGCTCTCCGCCAACCCGACCGGCGGCCCTTCATTCATTCGACATCGCGCGCCGCCCCTCCTATGTTGGAGCTGACAACCCCTGCCTCAACTTCAGGAGCCGCCATGATCACCTTGAGCAAAGTCCCCTACGACCTCAACGCCGACAACGAGCTGGTGCGGGTCACCCTGCAGACCAAGAAGATGAGCCAGATCCATCCCGGCATAGGCCCGCACTCCTGCTGGGCAGGGGTGGCCTATTTCACCGGTCAGCAGATGGGCCTGCAGACCGGCTTCAGCCAGATGAAGAACGACCTGGAGTATTCGCCCTACAAGAACCAATGGGTGAAGTACCACGGCGAACTGTCCGGCCTGTGCCAGGCGATAGAGGCGATCGCCCGCAGCGGCAACACCTCGGGGCTGCTGCCCATCGTCGGCGTCTATATCGAGATGAGCCCCTGCGGCCGCTGCGGCCCGGCGCTGCAGAACCTGCTGCCGGACGGCATCACCGTGCTGTACTCCTTCGACTATGCGACCGAGAAGGCCGCCTGGGAGGCGGCGGCGACCGCGCTGTGCCGCTGAGCGTGCGGGGCAAGGCGGCGCCCAGCCGCCGGGCCCCGCCTTGCCGCGACGGCAAAGACGAAGGGCGCCGCAGCGCCCTCCCCGCCCCCGCAGAGCAAAACGCCGCCCGGCTGCGCTAGGCGGCCTTCCTCCCCAGCGCCGGCACCGCCTCGCCGCGGGCGATGCGCACGATGCGCTCGCGGAACCAGCGGCATTCCTCCGAATGGTGGCTGCGGTCGTGCCACAGCAGGTAGTAGGCCATGGGCGGGAGCTCCTCCGGCGCGGCGGCCAGCGCCAGCGGCAGGAACTCGGCGTACTGGGCGGCGAAGCGGCTGGGCGCGGTGAACACCAGGTCGGACTGCAGCAGCATGTAGGGCGCCATGTGGAAATAAGGCACCTGGGCGACGATGTTGCGCCGCATGCGCTCGCGGGCGAGAAAGACGTCCACCACGCCGCGCTGGCCCACCGAGTAGGGCGTGGGCACCACATGCTCGGCGCCCAGCCAGTCCGCCATCGTCAGCGGTGCGCCGGACAGCGGGTGGCCGGCGCGCATCATCACCACCAGGCGGTCATCGAACAGCGGCGTGGTGCGCAGATGGTCCGGCGGGTTGGGCCAGTTGCCGATGACCACGTCCAGTTCGCCCGCCTCCAGCGCGCCGGGGTAGTCGGTGCTGCGGGTCATGGAGTGGAAGGCCACCTGCACATGGGGCGCCAGCCGGTGCACATCCGCCACCACCTCGCCCAGCAGCAGGGCGTTGAGGTAGTCCGGCGTGGCGAGGTTGAAGCTGCGGCGGGAGGTGGCGGGATCGAAGCCGGTGGGGCCGGCAGCGATGCGCTCCAGCTGCTCCAGCGCGATCTGCACCGGCTCCAGCAGCGACGCGCCGCGCTCGGTGGGCGTCATGCCGCCGCGGGAGCGCACCAGCAGCTTGTCGCCGGTGATGTCGCGCAGCCGCTTCAGCGCGGTGCTGACCGCCGGCTGCGAGAGGTTGAGGCGCCGGGCGGCGCGGGACACGCTGCCTTCGGTGAGCAGCACATGCAGCACGCGCAACAGGTGGGCATCCAGTGAATCCCAGGCGCATCCGCTCGCCATACGTCTTTCTCCTAGTCGAGCGAAGCGCCGGGAGCCTTACACGGCCAGCGCCTCGCGGACGCCGTCGGCGTCCATGTTGCGGCCTTCGCCGCGCATGACGATCTCGCCGCGCTCCATCACCAGGTAGTGATCGGCGAGCGACTTGGCGAAATCGTAATACTGTTCCACCAGCAGGATGGCCATCTCGCCGGTGGCCGCCAGCGCGCGGATGGCGCGCTCTATGTCCTTGATGATGGAGGGTTGTATGCCCTCGGTCGGCTCGTCCAGGATCAGCAGCCGCGGGCCGAAGGCCAGCGCCCGACCGATGGCGAGCTGCTGCTGCTGGCCGCCGGAGAGGTCGCCGCCGCGCCGCCCCATCATCTGCTTGAGCACCGGGAACATCTCGAAGATGCGGGTCGGTACCGCTTCGCCGCGCGGCCGGGTGGCCAGGCCCATCAGCAGGTTCTCTTCCACCGTGAGGCGGGGGAAGATCTCCCGGCCCTGGGGCACGTAACCGATGCCGGCGCGCACCCGATTGTAGGACGGGGCGCGGGTGATGTCCCGGCCATCGAAGGAAATCGCGCCGCTGGCGGAGGGCACCAGGCCCATCAGCGTCTTCAGCAGGGTGGTCTTGCCCACGCCGTTGCGCCCCAGCAGGGTGGTGACCCTGCCCAACGGCACGTCGAAGGAGAGGCCGCGCAGGATGTGGCTGCCGCCGTAGTACTGGTTGAGGTTGTCGACTTTCAGCATGTCAGGCCTCCTGCCGGGCCGGCTCGCGGGCGAAGGGCGCCCTTGCGGCAGAACGGCTGAGATGGGTTGATCGCAGCGCGGGTGCTGCTTTGCTCCCTCCTGCAGGGGGAGGCTCGGGTTGATCGCACCGCGGGTTTTGCCGTGCTCCCTCCCCCGTCGCGGGGAAGGGCTGGGGAGAGGGGGCGCCCCGCCAGTGGCGGCTGCCTACACCGTTTGCCGACACCGCGCCGCTCAGCCACCGCTGCGGGGCGGTAGCGGGGTATCGAAAGGGAACAGCCCGGCGCGGAAGCTCTCGGCCATGAACTCGGCGCGGCCGATGGCGGTGCGTGCCGCGTTGGGCGGCAGCACTTCCTCCGCCGCTTCGCGGAACAGCGCCAGCCAGTGGTCGAAGTGCTCTCGCTGTATGGGCAGGTTCATGTGCACCGGGAAGGCGTGGCGCTTGTAGCGGCCTGTGCCGAGCAGGGCTTGCGACCAGAAGTCGGCAACGATGCCGAGGTGGTGGTCCCAGTCGCCGACGGCGGCGTTGAACAGCGGGCCGAGCTCGTCGTGCAGGCGAGCGCGGTCGTAGAAGACCTGCACCAGGCGGGCGATGGTTTCTTCGCTGAGGTTCTCGTCGGACAGGGTTTCGAGCTTTGCGGACATGGCGGTTTCCTGAGGCAAGGGGCGATGTTGTCGTGAAGCGGACGCAGGTGCGGAGAAGCTGGGCGGTCACGCGCGCACAGACCGCCGGGCAAGCACGTTTTCACGATCCTGCGGGAAGGCTGTGCAAGTTGCGCGCCAGGAAGCGCCTTGCCCGGCTCCATCGCCCCATATCAATGAAAGCGATTTTCTTCGCAGATTTTCTTCATTTCCACCCCGCCGCCGCCGCGGGATCCACAAGCCCCTGTTTCCTATGAAGTTCGTAAGCCGTGCGGTGGAGTTCCGCCACCACCCGCCAAGGCTTATTCCCATTTGAGTCTATGGAAATTCCGCCATATCAATTCCTGTTCTTTCCCCCCCGCAATAGCCTTGCGCGAACCCCATACAAAGAGGCTATGCATGAAACCGCGTCTCCGTTCCCTGATCGCCGCCGCCGGCTTCGCCGCCCTGCTGATCGCGCCTGCCGTGCAGGCCCAGACCACGCTGCTGAACGTTTCCTACGACGTCACCCGCGAGCTGTACAAGGACATCAACCCGGCCTTCACCAGTTGGTACAAGGCCAAGACCGGCAAGGAAGTCACCGTCAACCAGTCCCACGGCGGTTCAAGCAAACAGGCGCTGTCGGTCGCGGCCGGCCTGGAGGCGGACGTGATCACCATGAACCAGTCCACCGACATCGACATCCTGGTCGAGCGCGGCGGCCTGGTCGCCGCCGACTGGCGCAAGCGCTTCCCGCATGACGCCACGCCCTACACCACCTATTCGGTGTTCCTGGTGCGCAAGGGCAACCCCAAGGGCATCAAGGACTGGAACGATCTCGCCCGCCCCGGCCTGTCGGTCATCGTTCCCAACCCGAAGACTTCCGGCAACGGCCGCTACACCTACCTGGCCGCCTGGGGCAGCGTGATCGCCAAGGGCGGTTCCGAGGCGGATGCGCGCGACTTCGTCACCAAGGTGTTCCGCAACGTGCCGGTGCTGGATGGCGGCGGCCGCGGCGCCACCACCACCTTCACCCAGCGCGACCTGGGCGACGTGCTGGTGACCTTCGAGAACGAGGCCGCGCAGATCGCCAGGGAACTGGGCGACGGCAAGTTCGACGTGGTCTATCCCTCCATCACCATCGACGCCAGCCCGCCGGTGGCGGTGGTGGAGAGCGTGGTCGCCAAGCGCGGCACCGCCGCCGAGGCCAAGGCCTACCTGGACTTCCTCTACGCCGACGAAGGCCAGAAGATCATCGCCAAGCACTTCTTCCGGCCACGCTCCGAGGCGGTGCTGAAGGCCAACGCCGACCGCTTCCCGCCGATCAAGGCTTTCTTCGTGGAACAGCTGCTGGGTAACTGGAACGACGTGCAGAAGAAGCACTTCGCCGACGGCGGCGTTTATGACCAGATCGTGGTGAATCGCTGATGTCCGCTGCCACCTTGTTCAACCCGACGCGGCAGACCCGCGTGCTGCCCGGCTTCGGCCTGTCGCTGGGCTACACGCTGGTCTACCTGTCGCTGCTGGTGCTGATCCCGCTGTCGGCGGTCTTTCTCAAGACGGCGACGCTGGGTTGGTCCGAGTTCTGGGCGGTGGTGACCGCACCGCGCGTGGTCGCCAGCTACAAGCTCTCATTCGGCGCCTCGCTGCTGGCCGCCGGCATCAACGCGGTGTTCGGCCTGATGCTGGCGTGGGCGCTGGTGCGCTACACCTTCCCCGGCAAGAAGCTGATCGACGCTCTGGTGGACCTGCCCTTCGCCCTGCCCACCGCGGTGGCCGGCATCGCCCTCACCGCGCTGTACGCCGGCAACGGCTGGGTCGGCAGCATCCTGGAACCGCTGGGCCTCAAGGTGGCCTTCACCCCGCTAGGCGTGCTGGTGGCGCTGGTGTTCATCGGCGTGCCCTTCGTGGTGCGCACGGTGCAACCCATCCTGGAAGACCTGGAGACGGAGCTGGAAGAAGCCGCCGCCAGCCTGGGCGCGCAGCGCTGGCAGACCTTCACCAAGGTCATCCTGCCCATCCTGCTGCCGGCGCTGCTCACCGGCTTCGCGCTGGCCTTCGCCCGCGCGGTGGGTGAGTACGGCTCGGTGATCTTCATCGCCGGCAACATCCCGATGGTGTCGGAAATCACCCCGCTGATGATCATCACCAAGCTGGAGCAGTACGACTACGTCGGCGCCACCGCCATCGCCACCGTCATGCTGGTGTTCTCCTTCGCGCTGCTGCTCGTCATCAACCTGCTCCAGGCGTGGAGCGCCAAGCGCACCGGGAGGAACCGCTGATGGCTGCCGCAGGCGTATTGCACGGCCGGGCCGACGCCCGCCGCTACGAAAACAATGCCGCCACCCGCGAAACCCCGTGGGTGAAGTGGACCCTCCTCGGCATCTCGCTGGCCTTCTTTGCCATGTTCCTGCTGCTGCCGCTGGTGGCGGTGTTCACCGAGGCGCTGCGCAAGGGCTGGGTGACCTACCTCACCGCGCTGTCGGACGAAGATGCGCTGTCGGCGATCAAGCTCACGCTGATCACCGCCGCCATCGCGGTGCCGCTCAACCTGGTGTTCGGCGTGTCCGCCGCCTGGTGCATCGCCAAGTTCCAGTTCCGCGGCAAGCACTTCCTCACCACGCTGATCGACCTGCCGTTCTCGGTGTCGCCGGTGGTGGCGGGCCTGATCTACGTGCTGCTGTTCGGCGCCCACGGCTGGTTCGGCGGCTGGCTGGCGGCCAACGACATCAAGATCATCTTCGCGGTGCCCGGCATCGTGCTGGCGACGGTGTTCGTCACCTTCCCCTTCGTCGCCCGCGAGCTGATCCCGCTGATGGAAGCCCAGGGCCGCGAGGAGGAGGAAGCCGCCACCGTGCTCGGCGCCTCCGGCTGGCAGACCTTCTGGCGGGTGACGCTGCCCAACATCAAATGGGGCCTGCTGTACGGGGTGATCCTGTGCAACGCGCGCGCCTTCGGCGAGTTCGGCGCGGTCAGCGTGGTCTCCGGCCACATCCGCGGCCAGACCAACACCATGCCGCTGCACGTCGAAATCCTCTACAACGAATACAACTTCGCCGCCGCCTTCGCGGTGGCCTCCCTGCTGGCGCTGCTGGCGCTGGTGACGCTGGGCCTGAAGTCCTTCATCGAGTGGAAGGCCGGCCAGCAGTCCAGGGAAAGCGAATAAGGAAGTCCGCCATGAGCATCCAGGTCGAAAACATCCACAAGCAGTTCGGCGCCTTCACCGCCCTCAACCAGGTCTCCCTGGACTTTCCCACCGGCGAGCTGGTGGCCCTGCTCGGCCCCTCCGGCTGCGGCAAGACCACGCTGCTGCGCGTGATCGCCGGGCTGGAAACCGCCGACTCCGGCCGCGTGGTGCTGGAAGGCGAAGATGCCTCCGGCACCCATGTGCGCGAGCGCCAGGTGGGCTTCGTGTTCCAGCACTACGCCCTGTTCCGCCACATGACGGTGTTCGAGAACGTGGCCTTCGGGCTACGGGTGAAGCCGCGCAAGGAGCGGCCGAACGAGGCGGAGATCAAGAAGCGGGTGCATCGCCTGCTGGAGCTGGTGCAGCTGGACTGGCTGGCCGACCGCTTCCCCGCCCAGCTCTCCGGCGGCCAGCGCCAGCGCATCGCGCTGGCCCGCGCGCTGGCGGTGGAGCCGCGGGTGCTGCTGCTGGACGAGCCTTTCGGCGCGCTGGACGCACAGGTGCGCAAAGAGCTGCGGCGCTGGCTGCGGCGGCTGCACGACGAGCTGCACGTCACCTCCATCTTCGTCACCCACGACCAGGAAGAAGCACTGGAAGTGGCGGACCGGGTGGTGCTGATGAACAAGGGCAAGGTGGAGCAGGTCGGCACCCCGCAGCAGGTGTACGAGCATCCGGCGACGCCCTTCGTCTATGGCTTCCTCGGCGCGGTGAACCTCTTCCACGGCCGGGTGGACGGCGAGCATGTGCGCGTCGGCGAGGCGGTGCTGCCGCACGACGGCCGCGACGCCGCCCACGGCGTGGACGTGGTCGGCTTCGCCCGCCCGCATGAACTGGACATCGTCACCGACCTCGCCTCGCCCCAGGGCGTGGAGGCCACCGTTGCCCGCGTGCTGGCCTTCGGCGCCAGCGTGCGGGTGGAACTGGACGCCATCGCCGGCACCGAAGGCCAGCCGCGCCACTACGAGGTGGTGCTGGGCCGCGAGCGCCTGGCCGAGCTGGCGCTCACCGAGGGCCAGCGGGTACGCCTGGTGCCCTCCCAACTGCGCGTCTTCCCGCGCGAGGCAGCCTGATCATGAACTTCCAGCAGCTGCGCATCGTGCGCGAAACGGTGAAGCGCAACTTCAACCTCACCGAGGTGGCCAACGCGCTCTATACCGCGCAATCCGGCGTTTCCAAGCACATCAAGGACCTGGAAGACGAGCTCGGCATCGAGCTCTTCATCCGCCGCGGCAAGCGCCTGCTGGGCCTCACCGAGCCGGGCAAGGAGCTGCTGCCCTTCGTCGAACGCATCCTGCTCGACACCCAGAACATCAAGCGCCTGGGCGAGCAGTTCGCGCAGAAGGACAAGGGCCACCTCGCCATCGCCACCACCCACACCCAGGCGCGCTACGCCCTGCCGCCGGTGGTGACGCGCTTCAAGCAGGAATTTCCCAAGGTACACCTGGAACTGCACCAGTGCGGCCCCAAGGAGATCGTCTCCCTGCTGCGCGGCGGCCAGGTGGACATCGGCATCGCCACCGAGGCGCTGGGCGACGAGGACGACCTGGTCACCTTCCCCTTCTACCAGTGGCAGCACGCCCTGGTGGTGCCGGAAGACCACCCGCTGACCCGCCTCAACCCGCTGACGCTGGACGCGGTGGCCGAGTACCCCATCATCACCTACCACGAGGGCTACACCGGCCGTAACCGCATCGACGCCGCCTTCGCCCGCTCCGGGCTGGTGCCCGACATCGTCATGTCGGCGCTGGACGCGGACGTGATCAAGGCCTACGTGGAGCTGGGGCTGGGCGTCGGCATCATCGCCGCCATGGCCTTCCATCCCCAGCGCGACGCCGGCCTGACGCTGATCGACGGCAAGGGCCTGTTCGAACTCAACACCACCCGCGTCGCCCTGCGCCGCGGCCACTACCTGCGCGGCTACGCCCTGCGCTTCATCGAGTGCTGCGCGCCCGCGCTCACCGAGGCCAAGATCCGCGAGGCGGTGTTTCCCAAGATCTCGGGTCAGTAAGGCCGCTCGCCAGGGGCTCCCCGCCTTCTGCCTAGCCCGCTGTTACCTGCTGGTGACAGCGGGTTTTTGCATTCTTGCCGCCTGATCTCGCCAAAGGAAAGCGGAAAGCCGCGCTCGAAACCCATTCCAGCGCGCTGAAACCCAACCTTTCCGCTACGACTCCCGATAGGAACACCTCCATCGTTATGTAACAAAGTTAACAACGATGTGATTAGAATGTCAGCTTCCCGCCAGCTGCGGACGCAGGCGTGAGCGCAGGCCGACACCTGTCCATAAGACATAGGAATTCGACCAGCCTCTCCTGCATGGATTGCTGATCACCGTCCGCCCAGGGCGGAAAAGCGCCGCGCCTTCATGAGAATGAAATCGACATGCGACCAGGCAACATCCGGTCGGGAAGGCACTCGCCCTTCGCTGTATTGGTACATATATTGCGCAACCAGCACTGAATCCGTGGCACGCCCCGCAACCAGCCTGCCCCGAATGTTGGCCACCCTCCTCAAGGAAGCAACAAGCATGAATCGTCTCCCCTGTCTCAGCCTGCTGGCACTGTCCATCGCCCTGGGCTTTTCCGGCTCGGCCCTTGCCGCCGAAGCAAGCACTTCTGCCGCCGACAAGAAAGTCTTCACCCTGGGCCAGATCACCGTAACCGCGGCCCCGGAGGACGAAACCCCGCTTGGAACCGCTACGGTCAGCAGCGAGCAGATGTGGGACTTCAACCGGGACAGCCTGCCGGAAGCGCTCAACCTGATCCCTGGCGTGGCCACCACTCCCGGCTCGGGTCAGCGCAACGAAACGGTCATCAGCGTGCGCGGCTTCGATCGCTGGCAAGTACCGCTGATGATGGACGGCATCCGCCTCTACCTGCCGGCCGACAACCGCATCGACTTCGACCGCTTCCTGACGCCCGATCTCGCCGAGATCCAGGTCTCCAAGGGTTACGTCTCGGTGCTGAACGGGCCGGACGGCATGGGCGGTGCGATCAACCTCGTCACCCGCAAGCCGGTCAAGCCCTTCGAAGCGGAGCTGCGCAGTTCGGCCGCTTTCTCCAACGACGGCGACTACAACGGCAACACCACCTATGCCAGTATCGGCAGCCGGCAAGAGATGTACTACGTGCAGGGCAGCGTGGAGCAGCGCGACTCGCGCTCCTGGTCGCTCTCCGACGACTTCAAGCCCACCGCCGTACAGGACAAAGGTGAGCGGAACAACACCTCGAAGAAGGACTGGCGCGTAAACCTCAAGGCGGCACTCACGCCGAACGCCACCGACGAGTACTCCCTCAACTTCGTCAAGCAAAGCGGCGAGAAGCACGGCGCCGGTTCGGTCACCGGCACTTCACCCGTCAGCACCTGGGACTGGCCGACGTGGGATACCTGGAGCCTGTACTGGCTGTCCCACACCCAGCTCGGCAGCAAGAGCTATCTCAATACCAAGGCCTACTACAACAAGTTCGAGAACGACCTGGTGGCCTACACCAACGCCAGCCTGAGCGCGAAGAACTGGACCAGCTACTACGACGACAACGCCAGCGGCGTCAGCGTGGAGTTCGGCACCGACCTCGTTCCCTACAACACGATGAAAGCAGCGGTGTACTGGCGGCGTGACCAGCATAAGGAATGGCAGCTGACTCATAGCAGTGGATTCACCGAGCCCAAGCAGGAGACCACCGAGGAAGTCTTCTCCGCCGCATTCGAGAACACGGTGCACATCACGCCAAAATGGGACCTAGTCGCCGGCATCAGCCGCGACGCGCGCCTCTCGCGCAAG
Source organism: Azoarcus sp. TTM-91 (assembly GCF_012911025.1). Lineage (GTDB taxonomy): Bacteria > Pseudomonadota > Gammaproteobacteria > Burkholderiales > Rhodocyclaceae > Azoarcus. The sequence continues at coordinate 39,668 of NZ_WUEI01000035.1, forward strand.
GCAGAGGAATATGCGAGCAACGTGCTGTTCGACCAGCCGCGCTCGGATAGCTGGGCCACCAACTACCAGGCCGCCGTCATCTATCGCTACAGCGACACCGGCAAGGCTCATCTCTCCGCCTCCGACCGCACCCGCTTCCCCACCATGTTCGAGCGCTTCTCCTCGCGTTTCGGTGGCGCCCTTTCCAACCCCTGGCTGAAGCCGGAACGCGCGCTCAATCTGGAACTGGGCATCGCTGACCAGATACTGCCGGGCGTACAGGGCAGCGCAGCCCTCTTCCACAGCGAAGTGGATGACGCCATCCAGTCAGTGAACATCCTCTACAACGGCAACACCTACTCGCAGAGCCAGAACGTCGGCAAGGCCACCTTCCAGGGCCTGGAACTCAGCCTCACCGCCCGCCTTTCCCACCAGCTCGAAGTCGGCGGCAACTACAGCTACATCGACACCGATGTGGACAATCCCAACGACTCCACCGCCCGCCTCACCACCACCCCGCGCAACAAGGGCTTCCTCTATGCCAAGTGGCGGCCGGTCGAGAAGCTGACGGTGATTCCCAGCCTGGAAATCAGCGACAGCCGCTGGTCCAGCCGCGCGGTGGGCACCGGCTACACCCAGACCGGCGCTTACGAACTGCTCGGCCTCAAGCTGGAGTACAAGCTGACACCGAGCTGGGACGTCTCCCTCACCGGCCGCAACCTGCTGGACAAGAACTACGAAGTGGTCGATGGCTACCCGCAGGAAGGCCGCAACTTCGTGCTCGCCACCCGGCTGCAGTTCTGATCCACGGAGGGCGAAATGCGAATTTCATTTAAAGACGCCCTTCGCTGCCTCGCCGGCCTGGCCCTCGCGGCCGGGCTGGCGCTGGGCGCGACAGGCGCGATCGCGGCAGATGCGGCGGTAACCCATCCGGCCAGCCACGCTACCGCCGGCGCAGCCATCGACAAGGTGGTGGTGCTCACCAGCTACCCGGAAGAGCTCACCGTGCGCTTCCAGGCCGCCTTCGAGCGCCAGTACCCCGGCAAGCGGGTGGAAATCCTGTGGCGGCAGTCGGCCGACGCCATGGCCTACCTCAAGCGCAGCCGGGGCGAGGTGGATGTCTACTGGACACCGGCGCCGGGCAACTTCGCCGCGCTGCGCGAGGAAGGCCGCTTCGCCCGCCTGAAACTGGACCACAAGGCACTGCCCGGCAACATCGGCGGCAGCCCCATCTCCGATCCCGAGGACTACTTCGCCGCCTTCGAACTCGCCGGCCACGGCATCGCCTACAACAAGGACACCGTGCGCCGCCTCGGCCTGCCGGCGCCGCGGGACTGGGCGGACCTCGCCCATCCCGCCTACGCCGGTCTCATCCAGGTTCCCATCCCCGGCCGCATCGGCTTCGCTCCGGTGCTGATCGAAACCGTGCTGCAGGGCTACGGCTGGGAGCGCGGCTGGGCCCTGCTCAGCGAGATCGCCGGCAATGCCGATTTCGGCGGCAGCGGCGACAACACGCCCGCCGCCGACGAAGTCGCCAGCGGCCGCAAGGCGGCGCGCATGACCATCGATTTCTTCGCCGCCACCGCCATCGCCAACGGCGCGCCCATGGGCTTCGCCTACCCGCGCAAGACTGCCTACAACCCGGCCCAGGTCGCGGTGTTCGCCGACGCGCCGCACCCGGCCAACGCCCGCGCCTTCGTCGATTTCGTCCTCTCCGCCCAGGGCCAGGGCCTGCTGATGCACCCGGACGTGCGCCGCCTGCCGGTGCGCAAGGCGCTGTACGACGCCCACCCGGAACTGCCCGCCCAGCCCTTCGCCGCCGGCAACCTCGGCTACGACGGCAAGCTCGCCCGCGCCCGCCACGGCCTGGTCGCCGCGCTGTTCGAAAGCGCCCTGGTGCGCCGCCACGCCGAACTGGCCGGGCTGTGGGCCGAAGTGCACCGCGCCGAGGCCGCCGGACTGAAGCAGCATCCCGCCATCCGCGCAGCGCGCGCCCTGCTCTCCGCGCCCCCCATCCCGGAGGCCACCCAGGCCGACGCCGACCTGCGCCTAACCTTCGCCTTCCCGGAACGCACGCCGGGCGCAACGCGCGAGGAAGCCGCGGCGCCGGTGAGCAATCCGCTGCGCGACCACATCGAGGTTTACTGGGCGGCCGAGCTGGACGCACGCATCACCGCGGCGCGGAACGCGCTGCAAACCGTGGGGAAGAAGGGATGAGCCAGGACACGCCGGAGCGCAAGGAGAAAGCGGCCCCCTCCGAACAAGCGGTGTTTTTCTCCCCTATCCCCTCGCGGGACGAAGGCGGAAAAATGAAACATGGCTTCGCCCGCTGGAACACCCTGTGGCATGCAGGGGCGCAAAGCGGCGCCTGGGGGAGAGGGAGAACGGCCCACGGAACTGAAACGCAG